>JAIOSI010000060.1 GCA_021107695.1 bacterium | reverse complement strand
CCGTCGGGTACGTTAAGGACGGGACGCTCCCGCTCCTGGAGGAGCTTCGCCAGCCTCCCCCCTGTGGTGATTCCGACTACCGAAACTCCGACGGCGAGGGCATCGTTCACCGTCGCCAGGGTTTCCGCTGTATTGCCGGAGTAGCTGGTCGCCAGCACGGCATCATTGGGAGTCAGCCAGCACGGCGCACCAGCCCATTTCCAGGGGACAATCTGTACCGAGGTGCTGTTTGCCAGTGCCGCCAGAAAGCGACCGGAGACCCCGCTGCCACCCATTCCGGCAACTAGAATCCGCCGTGGTGGAGCGTCGGGAACCGCCAGCTCGTCCAGCCCACCAGCTCGGTAGGCAAGCTGTTCCGGCAAGCCGAGGGTCCACTGCCACATCTGCGCTGCACTGGGGTGAGCCATTGTTCTCCTGAGGTTTCTTAACCGCTATATCACCATTCAAACAAGAGGGGGCCGCACAGCCCCCTCTTTGTAATCAACCATCGATGCTTGAGACAGGGAACCGTTACTTATAGACCTTTGCCTTCTCTTCGCCGTTGATGACACGGAGTGCGCCCGCTGCCAAGGCACCGAGTTCGTCTTCGCCGGGATAGACCAGCACCTTGCCCAGCCAGTCGATGCGCGGCATCAGCGGGTTCATCAGGGCGACGTTCCGAGCGATGCCGCCGGTGATGACCACGGCATCGTGCTTACCCTCCAGCACCGCCGCCATCGCGCCGATCTCTTTGGCGATCTGATACGCCATCGCATCCATGACGAAGAGCGGCTTTTCCTCACCAGCCAGCGCGCGCTTCTCTACATCAATCGCGTCGTCGGTATGCAGGTACGCCATCATTCCGCCCTGCCCGACGCACATCCGCTTCAGTTCAGAGGCGGAGTATTTGCCGGAGAAGCAGAGCTTGATCAGCCCGGTGGTCGGCAGACTTCCCGCGCGCTGGGGAGAGAACGGCCCGCCGTCGTTGGCGTTGTTGACGTCGATCATCCGTCCCTGGCGATGGGCGGAGACGCTGATGCCCGTTCCCAGATGGACGATGACCAGATTGAGCTTGTCGTAGGGCTTGCCCAGCTCCTTACCAGCCCGTCGTCCCACCGCCTTGATGTTCAGGGCGTGGGAGAGCGACTTGCGCTCCAGCTGTGGCAGACCGGAAACCCGGGCGACCTCGTCAAACTCATCAACACTGACCGGGTCAACGATGAAGGAGGGGAGATTCTCTTCGGTGCTTATTCCATGAGCCAGGACGCAGCCGAGGTTGCTGGCGTGTTCCGCCGCCACGTTGCCCTCTTCCACATCCTTGAGCATCGCTTTGTTGACCTTGTAGGTTCCGGAGACCAGCGGCTTAAAGGCTCCGCCCCGTCCGACGATAGCATCCATATCGCCGGGAGCCAGACCAGCTTTGCTGATCGCCTCGACGAGGAGCCATTTGCGGAAGTCGTACTGGTCAACGATGTGGGTAAACTCGGACATCTCCTCGGCGGAGTGACGGATGGTCTCCGAGAAGATCAGTCGATCATCCTCGTAAACTGCCACTTTGGTGGAGGTCGCGCCGGGGTTGATTACCAGAATCTTTTTGCTCATCTCTGCCTCTAGCTCCTGGATTGGATGTACGTCAACAGGCTAAACAGACAAAATCCGCCGTTCGGCAGCACCACTCACCCTAGGGGTGAATGATGCTGTAATTTCATGTTAGCTGGCAGGTTGCCGACTACTCCGCAGAACCACGGGAGAAGACGTTGGCGATGGCGGACTTGAGGAACTCCAGCTTGACATCGCCGGAAACCCGGACGGTAACAATGCCGTCGCGGTCGTCTAGACCGACTACAGTTCCACGCAGACCACCAATGGTAACGACCTTATCGCCTTTGCGCATGGCATCGACCATGGCTTTTTTCTGCTTGTCCTTCTTTTTCTGGGGCAGAATGATCAGGAAGAAGAAGATAGCGATGACGATGACGAAGGGGAGGATCATGCCGAGGATACCCTCAGAACCGCCTTCTCCGCCGCCGCCCATAGCGTAAATCAGATTCGTAAACAAGTTGAACTCCAGTTTGAGGTTTCAGTTGATGGTAAAGACGCCGGAAGTTTAGCAGAAGCGGTGGGAAGGGTCAACGGCGTTTAGGGAATGAAGAGCTTCCGCGCCTGGGAAAGATAATAGGTTGGCTCGTCGGTGGGTAGAGTAGGAAGGAGTCGCTCCAGTGCGGTCTTCGGTTCCTTGCAGATGGTTATCGGCAGCGAGCCGAGCTCCTGTGACTGAAGACTCGTAACCATTGTTACTTGAAAGCGTTCCAACTTCCGTGCCGTTGCCCAGGCGGTCTGCCCGGCGACGGTGTATTCTTTGTCGAGCTGCCGCCTAATCGCCGCCGCGCTTCCCAAACGGAACCAGGCTCCCAACGGTACGGTTCCTTCGGGACAGGCAGCGAAGAAGAGTAGCCGTCCTCCGGGACGAAGCAGTCGGCAGGCGTTGTCCAGAGCCTTGTGCGCCTGGCGCAGGTCAATATCCCAGGGATGCCCACCGGCAGAGGCGATGACGACGCTGGCTCGCTCACGCCTGCCAATGGAGTGGGTCTGGCGGTATCGCTCCACGGCGGCGTTGAAAGACTGCTCCGCCGCTCCGGCGATAACAGCCTGCGGGGAGCCGTTGCTGTCGTTAACCACGTTGATGGCGAAGTTCACACCGACGATGCGTTGCGCTTCGGCGAGTTCCTCTGCCAGTGGGTTACCGTCGAGTCGCCCCAGTTCTACGGCGGGATTGCGCTTGCCGTCGCTGCCGAAGACCAGACGGTGGTTTGCCACGATGCTCTCACGGGCGCAGCTTCCGGGGAGGATCGCCTTGCGTCCGCCGGAGAAGCCAGCGAAGTAGTGAGCGTCGATCTCGCTCAGGGTAATCCGCAGCCCGGCGTTCATCACTACGCGATTGACCAGCAGACGGTTCCCCTGCCTGGTGGTTCCGGCGTAAAGAAAGTCCCCGCCTCGATCGGCCTGGGACTGAATCACTCGATAGCTTTCAAGCACCTCCGCGCCCAGGTGGTTGAGCAGCTCTGCCTCGGTCAGCTCCCGATGCAACCCCAGGGCGATGACCACGGTGAGCTGGCTCGACGAGAATCCACCCTGTTCCAACTCGGTCAGGAGTCGGGGGAGAATCAGGCTGACGTGGGCGCGGCGGGTCTGGTCGGGGACAATTACCACGGCGGTCTGCTCACCACGCCGTCGAGCAAGTTCATTCAGCGATGCAGAGGCGATTGGCTCTGCCAGTGCCTGTTCCAGTAGCTTCTCAGGAGGAGTAGTGGAGGCTCTCGCTGGTTCAATGACCTCAATCCCAGCGGGGAGAGCAACCTTGATGACCTCACGACCGAAGCGGAGCAAAACCGATTTACCCCTGTTCATCGTTTACTCCTGCCAGAGTTACCTCGTCAGTAACGCCCGCACCTGCTCTACGGAGAGAATTTTGCCCTCGGATACAACCTTGCCATCAATCGTCAGTGCCGGCGTGAACATGATTCCGGCTCTGGTGATCGCGTCAAGGGTTTCGACCTTGATGACTATCCCCTGCAGCCCCTCTTCGTCCAGTGCCATCAGGCAGTTGTCGTACATCGTCGCACACTTGGGGCAGCCCATCCCAAAGACCTTCAGCTCGCGCATTTTTCTCCTGAAGCAAAAGCCATACCGCAAATCGTCTTACTTCACCAGCAACGCCCGGATCTGCTTCACGGTCAACAGCTTACCCTCAGAGACCAGCACATCGTCAATCATTAACGCCGGAGTAAACATGATCCCGTTTTTCGTTATCTCGATTACCTCTTCAACCTTCGATACCGTCCCCTGAAGGTTCTCTGCGTCCAGCGCAGCACGGCAGTTGTAGTACATCGTGGCGCACTTGGAGCAGCAGGAGCCAAAGACCTTAATCTCGCGCATAGCTTCTCCTCAGTCTCGTAGCGAGACTGCTACAAAGTTTGCGGGACACGGCGTACCGTGTCCCTTTGTTAAATCGATAGCTGCTAGTTTAGCGGAGTAATCCACTCCTCGCCCAGGCTTTCATTACCCGGCGAGAACCATTCACCCCGCCAGATGTCTTCTTCCATCAGCTCGTAGATACCGACACCCAGCTCGAAGACTACGAAAAAGGTATCGTCATCAATCATCAACGCGCCGCCGCTAACCTCACTACCGTCTTCGTCAAAGGTCCAGCGGGCAGCCGCTCCGGCTCCCAGGGGATGAGTCTGCAGAACAGCAGTGTACTCGGTGCCGTCGGGATTGGTTCCCCGCACCTCAAAGTCAATCGGTCGGGGCCAGGGCTGAACGGTCAGGACATCTTCGGTAGCGGGCAGCGAAGCTTCGCCAGCCTCGGCGGACAGAACCTCTGCGCCCAGCTCATCGCCGCTATACCAGATACCGTTATAACCATCCTTCGTCTTGCGGAAAACCTCCAGCACTGGTCCCTCGGCACCGATAACCATCAGATCATCGCCGTAAGCCATCCCAAAGCCCAGATAAGAGTTTTCCCCGCTAAGTACGGTTAGTTGGTAGATGCCCTCGACCTCAGACTCGATGATAACAGCATCACCACTATAGCTTGAACCGTCAATGTTCGCTCCCAGTACCTGATATTCCTTCATCTCACCACTAAAGAAATCAGCGGTATCGGCCGCCTCAGGCATTTCTTCGCCGACCGGACATCCCGAAGCAACTTCATCGGTAGCGGCTTCCGGGTCGGTGGCTTCCTGTTCCTCATCACAACCGAGCAACAGCAGCGACATAAGCAATAACAGAACGATGGCGAGCTTCTTCATTGTACTCCCTGGAGAGTGAGCCGTAGAGAACGAACATACGGACACAGAGGGTAACAGCCCATTGGAAAAGACGCAAGCACGGGTTCTCACCCGCTTGTCTTCGCTCTGTTTTGCGCAAATGCCGTTCTGCCCCTCACCCTAACCCTCGCCCCAGAGGGGAGAGGGGATTGTCCTCACAAATGGAACCTCATCAGATTGGCAGAGTCGGGAAGATTGTCCCGAAGAGCAACGCAGTGCGTTGCATCACAGTACCGGGCTGCGCCCGGAAAAACCTTGAGCCTGTCCCGCTCCCGCTGATCGTTCTCCAGGCGCGGGGTTGAGACAAGGGGTTTTAACCCCTTGCCTGACAATACCGCGTACTCTAATTTTGCAAGGGGCTGAAGCCCCTTGTCTTAAAAACCTCATGAAACTCTATCATCAGATCGGCAGTGTCGGGAAGATTGTCCCGAAGATGTACCCTGCCGCTGTGGAGAGAATGATCACCAGAGCCAGATAGACCGCCGTCTTCTTTGTACCCAGTACCGAACGGATGATCAGCAGGTTGGGCAGCGAAACCGCCGGACCTGCCAGCAGCAGAGCCAGAGCCGGTCCTGGTCCCATCCCAACCCCGATCAGAGCCTGCAAAATCGGAACCTCGGTCAGGGTGCAAAAGTAGATGAAGGCTCCGAGAACCGATGCCACCAGGTTCGCTATCAGAGAGTTTCCGCCGACGGCGGCGTTGACCCATTCCGGGGGAATCAGCCCTTCGTGTCCCGGTCTGCCAAAGAGGAAGCCGGAGATCAGCACGCCCATCAGCAGCAGCGGAACAATCTGTTTAATCAGGTTCCAGCTGGAACCGCCCCACGCCTTCATGTCGTCTTTTTTGAACCAGCGGAGCAGCTCGATCCCCAGCAGAAGCAACGCTCCCCCCGCCAGCCAGAAGCGGTGGTCGTGGAGCCAGTAACCGATGCCATCGCCGTCGCCATTGGGGCGGCTCCAGTTCAGCAGAACGAGGAAGGCAATCATCGTAAAGAAGAAGAGGCCGTCCTGCCAGGGTTTTCTCCGCTGGGTCGTCTCGGCATCAGCGGTGGTCAAGGCACCTGCCAGGCGTTCTTTGTCTTCTTTTTTGAAAAGACCGGACATCGTCAAGCCGATGACAATGCTGAAGAGGATCGCCCCCACGGCACGGGCAATTCCCAGCTCAGGACCGAGAATCACGGCGGTGATAATAATCGCCGCCACGCTGATTGCCGGACCGGAGTAGAGGAAGGTGGTCGCTGGTCCGATTCCGGCTCCCCGGCGGTAGATTCCGCTGAAGATCGGCATCACCGTGCAAGAACAGACCGCCAGTACCGCACCGGAGACGCTGGCAACGCCGTAGGCGAGGAACTTGTTCGCCTCCGCGCCCAGATAGCGCATCACCGCACCACGGGCGATAAAGCTCTCTAACGCCCCGGCGATGAAGAAGGCGGGGAGCATGGCAAAGAGGAAGTGATGGCGGGCGTAGTCCACCGCCATCGCCAGAGCCTCACCGGCGGCAGCTCCGGCACGGGGGGTCTCCAGCGGCAAAAAGTACAACGCCAGGAATCCGCCAATCATCAGGAAGAACTTCGTCCGATCCTTCATTTGTCAAGCCTCCACAGGGCTATTGGTATTGATTGCGTGTTCGTAGGGACACGGCGTGCCGTGTCCTTTGCTCATCTAATCGCAGCTATCACAGTTTTGGCAGCCGTTAACCGCGGGCAACGCCTCGGAGCCATCGAGATCAAAACGGCGGAGAATCCGCACCACCCGTTCATCGGCGAGGCGGTAGAGGTGCCGCTTGCCAACCTTGCGCATACTGACGATGCCCAGCTCGCGCAGCCGAGCCAGATGGCGGCTGATGTTCGACTGCTCGCCGATGCCGGGCCACAGCTCGCAGACGCAAAGCTCTCGGGGTATCAGACGAACCAGCAACCGCAACCGGGTCTCCACGGCAAGGGCGGCGAGGATCGTTTGCGCTTCAGCGAGTTTATTTTTCTTTTCAGTCTCAGTCATTTTTCCTCATCAGTCAGTAATTAATCAAATGACTCGCCAATCATATTACCGAGCAGTCATGGATGTCAAGGGGTTTTGTCCGCCATCAAGATAAAAATCGTGCTACGAATCCAAAGAATCGTAGCACGATTTGGCGATTAAACTCGACTTTACAGCTAAAGCTCCTCAAGCAGGCGGTCGATATCCTCGGTGTTGTTGTAGAAGTGCAGCCCGACCCGGAGGTTACCTTCTCGTGCCGAGAGGATGATGTTCCGCTTCAGGAGCCGCTTTACCGTGCCAGCGGGGTCGTCAACCCGGAAGGCGACGATGCCCGACCGCTGCGGTGAATCAACCGGTGTGGTGATACTGTAACCCTTTGAACGCAGGTGGGTTACCAGATAATCACAGAGGGCGATGATTCGCTCCTCAACCTTCCGTTTGCCCAGGTCGCGAAGGTAGCGGCAGCTTGCCCCCAGAGCGAACTGGGTCAGCAGCGAGTTGTTGCCCGTCTCTACCCGCCGGGCATCCTCCGCCAGAGTGAACTTATAATCCACCAGATTGCTGAAGTCGTCCATCTCACAATTCGGGGTCATCGAGAGCCAACCGACACGGTCAGGGTGAAGGTTCTCCAGCAGCATCGGGCTGAGATAGGCAAAGCCGCCGCCCTGGGGGCTGAGGCTCCATTTGCCGCTGCCGCTGACCAGCACGTCGATACCCGCCAGGTCAACCCGCATCGCCCCGACACCCTGAACGGCATCGAGGACGAAAAAGACCTTCTTCTCAGCGCAGAGTTCACCAATGGCAGCGGTGTCGATCCTCGCCCCGTCAGCGAAGCCAATCCATGAAAGGGCAACGACCTTAGTCCGCTCGTCCATCGCCTCGCGAATCTGGTCAACGCTGATTCCGGCGGGATTGCGATCCAGCAGCCGCACCTCTATCCCCCGAAAGGTCAGGTTCAGCCAGGGATAGATGTTCGCGGGGAATTCGCCCTGAGCGCAGATGATGTTGTCGCCACGTTTAAGCGGTAGTGAACCCGCCGCCATGGCGATTCCGCTGGAGGTGTTGGGAACCAGCCCGATGGAGGTTACCGGGGCGTTGACCAGGTCCGCCATCGCCTGCCTTGCCTCGGCAAAGCCGTCGCGCATCCCCTTAATCTGACTGGGATGAACGGTTAGCATCTCGTCAGCGATGGTCGTGATAATCTCCCGCGCCGGAGGCGAGAGCGGCCCTCGGCTGGCGTGGTTGAGGTAGGTGTAGTTTTTGGTAACCTCAAAGCGGTCGCGCTCGACCAGTAGTTCACGATGGACAGGACTCACGGAGTCTCCCTTGTCGGTGAGCGGCTGGATGGGGGGCTAAACTAAAGACAAAGAAAGCGAGCCGGGATTATCTCCCGACCCGCAATACTAACCCTAACCCGTCCAAACGGCAATACGGTTGTTAGCCGCCAAGCCTTTACTCGATGGCGTGGAGCTTGCCGTCCTCGGTAACGAGAATCAGCAGTCCATCGGCATAGGCTGGCGAACCGACGAAGGGAGCAGCGAGCTGGAGCTTCCACTGCTCTTTGCCCCTCGAAACCTCGAAGGCGTGGAGCTTGTTCTCACTATCCCCGACGATAACCGATTCGGCGATAACCGTGGGGCAGGTATGCAGCGTATGCTCAACCCCAACGTTCCAGAGCCGCTGGGCATCCTCTACGTCGAGTACCTCCAGGTAGTTCTGGGCGACGGTGAAAATACGATTGTTATCCACAACCCCGGCGCAATGGAGGGTGTCGATAGTGTCGTAAACCCAAAGCTGCTCACCGCTCTGTACATCGAGACAGTAGAGCTTACCACGCTTCTTGCTGCTCTCCGGCAGCGAATAGAAGACCCGCTTTCCGTCGAGGGTCGGGCAGCTGGTGGTCTTGCCCAGCGACGATGTCTTCCAGCGGGTGTCGCCGGAGCCTACGTAAAGTGCCAGCAGGCAACCGTCGTAGGTTCCAAAGTAAACGCTGCGTTGCTTACCAACTGGCTCGCTGAATGCCGATTCCCAGGGGCTGACCCATAGCATCTGCCCGGTCATCGCGTTCAGACAGACCAGCAGTCCGTCTCGAGTGGTTACGAAGAGCAGGTCGCCATCGGCAGCAGGGGTGTTCTGGATGATGTCATCGGTACGGAAACGCCAGCGAATCAGCCCGGTCTCGATTCCCACCGAGTAGAGGTAGTGGTCATCGCAGGCGACGTAGGCGAAACCATCCCAGGAGGTGGTAACCGGAGTGGTAATTTTTCCGTGAAAGGACAGCTTCCAGACCAGTTCGCCAGAATCCAGCCGGAGGCAGTGCAGCTCGTGACCATCGGCAGCGGCGGTGAAGATATGCCGGGTGGTAACGGTGGGGGCGGTCTGCACCCCGGCTCCAACGGCGTAGCTATAGCGAATCTTGCCCACCGGAGTCTTGCTGGTCCCGCCAATGGCACCAGTGTGTGCCGGGTTGCCCCGATACATCGTCCAGGTGAACTGTTCGTCAACATTGAAGCGGTCGAAGTAGCTGTTG
>JAIOSI010000158.1 GCA_021107695.1 bacterium | reverse complement strand
TCGCCGCCCGCTGCCAGGTACTGGGTCAGGTCTTCAAAGAGAGCCTCCCAGCCGTGGAGGTACTCTTCCACGTTGTAGTGGAGCTTCGGCCCCAGCTTGAGGAAATCGTCATGAACCAGCTCCAGGCGGGTTCCTTCATCCTCGGCGGTCAGGGTGAAGACGACCTCGGTGTACTCCGACCAGTCGTCGTCCTTCCAGGAGAGGCGCACCAGAGCGTTCTCCTTCAGCTCCAGCACCCGTCCCTTGCTCAGGCGGTCGCGACCGTCGGAATCGCGCCAGTACTCGCGGAAGCGGGAGTCTTCCTCAGGATGAAGCTGAACCCGGTCGCCCCACCAGACCCGACGGGAGCTTTTAGAGAACAGGACAATCCAGACCTCGGCGGGGGAGAGAGGTAGTTTGCAGTCCAGCTTGATGGTATCCATAAGAAACCTTTGGAGTTCTACGGTTTGATAGTAACGGTTACAGTTCTTTACGCTTCAAGGCAATCGCCTCGTCGGGGAGCATGATCGGTATGCCGTGGTCATCAATCGGATAGCGCAGTCGACAGCGTTTGCAGACAAAGCCGTGGGGGTCTTCGCTCAACGTCAGCGATGAATGGCACTTCGGGCAGACCAGCTTTTCCTGTAGTTCGGATAGTTTCATGAGAATCCCTGTTTGACTAAAGGGCGGTGGAGGACATCTCGCGAATCTTGCGGAAAGCGGCGACCTCGATCTGGCGGATTCGCTCTCGCGAGAGGTCGAAGACCTCGCCAATCTCCCGCAGGGTCATCGCCTCCTGACCGATTCCATAATGCATACGGACGATTTTGCTCTCACGCTCCGACAGCCTGGTCAGCAGTGCCATCAGATGACTGAGCTGATCCTTCGATAGAACCACCTCTTCCGGCGTGTCGCTCCTTGAATCCGGAACCACGTCGATCATCTCCGCCTTCTCATTGGGAATCAGCGGATGGTTAAGCGAAAGGGCGGATTTATCTACCCGCTGGAGCTTCTTGATTTTCTTGAAGCTCATCCCCAGCTCGCTGGAAAGCTCCTTCAGCTTGGGGGCGCGTCCGTTGTGGCTGCGGAAGAGCGTTGTTACCTTGCGCAGGCGGTAGAGGTCGCAGTAGATGTAGAAGGGCAGCCGAATGGTGCGGGAGTCGTTGGCGAGTACCCGACTGATTGACTGGCGGATCCACCAGACCCCGTAGGAGATCAGCCGATTGCCCCGCTCCGGGTCGAAGTGGCGCACGGCGATGATCAACCCCTCGTTACCCGCCGAGATTAAGTCCTCCAGCGGCAGACCTTGATTGGAGTAGCGGTTGGCTATCTTAACCACGAAGCGCAGGTTGGCTTCGACCAGCTTATTGAGCGCGCCCTCGTCGCCGCCCTTGGCGCGACGAGCCAGCTCCAGCTCCTCTTGCCGTGAGAGGAGCGGGAAGCGACCGATCTCTGTAAAATAGGTCGTCAGCGATTTGCTTTTTTCCGACGGTAGCATCTTGTCCTGCCTGTCCTTCAGTGTCAGTACTAACACTCAGCAGTAACGCTGCATATCATAGCCCCTTGGGCAAAAATAATCAATAAGCCTCTGTGAGACTATCGACAAACTGTCTCAACATTCTTGGGGTTGACTAGCCAAAAGCCCGATGCTAGACTTCCTGCCTGCTCAAAACGAGGTGCGTTGGCAGCCAGACTATTTGGCTGATGTGGTTGCAAGGTTCCCGGACGCTTGTTGATATCAGCATTGGCGGTAGATGATACCGCATTGCCCCAATCAATCATATGGAACAGTCAGCCCAGGAGAACCCGGAAAAATCGGGTGATCCCTTAGAGTCCTTCCGCAGCGGCTTTGTCGCCCTCCTTGGGCGTACAAACGCTGGGAAGTCCACGCTACTCAACGCCCTTCTCGGTGAGAAGGTCGCTCCAACCAACCCTAAGCCCCAGACCACCCGCCGCCGCCTGCGCGGCATTCTCTCTACCGATTCCCACCAGTTCATTTTCATCGATACCCCCGGCTATCACGCTCCTGAGGATGCTCTCGGCGAGCGTCTTTTGGCGACGGCTGACCGGGCGGTTAAGGATGCCGATGCTATTCTGGTGGTTGTTGATGCCAGCGACTTTCGGGCAGAGGATCAAAAACTGATCGAGCTGGCGCGGCGTTCCCGCAGCCCCTTCATCGTGGCGGCAAACAAGATTGACCGGGTCAATAAGGCTCAGGCGGAACTGCCAGCAGAACTTCAGCAGCTTACCGCACCGTTGGTTACAATCTCCGCACTGAAGCGGCAGGGACTCGACGAACTGCTGGAGAAACTCGGCGCGCTGTTGCCTCTCTCGCCACCGTACTACGATGTCGAGCAGCTTACCGTAGAAAACCTGCGCGAGCTTGCCGCCGAGCTAATCCGTGAAGCGGTGCTGGAGTGCCTCCATCAGGAAATCCCCTACGCCCTCGAAGCGATCATCGACGAGTACACTCCACGCTCTGAAGAGATGACCTATCTCTCTGCCACCCTCTATGTGGAGCGGAAGTCCCAGGTCGGCATCGTCGTCGGCAAGCAGGGCGTAACGCTGAAGAAGATAGGCTCCCGCGCCCGGCAAAAGCTCCAGCAACTTATTGAAACGAAAGTCTTCCTCGATATCCGGGTTAAAGTACGCCCCAAATGGCGCAAAAACAAGAACACTCTGCGAGAGTTCGGCTACACACCATAACCCCTTGACCAGACATAAGAAAGTTAGCACAATAGCCCCGGTGCGTTTAAGGAAAGATCCTCCCCAGGAAGGTCCCATGACCAGCCAACAGGTTAAAAAGCTCCCTGTTCGGGTTTACGAGGAGTGGTGCAAGGGCTGCAACATCTGCGTTGCCTTCTGTCCCACTCAAACCCTGGAACTGTCCAGCCACGGTAAAGCAATTGTCGCCCACCCGGACAAATGCACCTACTGCGGACTCTGCGAGCGGCTCTGCCCGGATCTCGCCATTACGGTGCGCCCCAGACCGACAAAGAATGAAGCCTCAACCGTTGACTCCAAGGAGGCGGACGATGGCAAAAAGTAGAAAGAAAGAGCTGCGTTTCTATTCGGGAAACGAAGCGATCGCCTACGGCGCACTCTATGCCGGTTGCGACTTCTTCGGCGGCTACCCGATTACCCCGTCCACCGAGGTTGCCGAAATCATGTCGGAGGAGCAGCCCAAACTGGGCGGTGCCTTCATCCAGATGGAAGACGAAATCGCCTCAATGGCGGCAATCGTCGGCGCCAGCCTCGCCGGAGCAAAATCCATGACCGCCACCAGCGGTCCGGGGTTCTCGCTAATGCAGGAGAACCTGGGCTTCGCGGCGATGGTTGAGGTTCCCTGTGTTAGCTGTAACGTGATGCGGGGCGGACCCTCCACCGGTCTGCCGACGAAGGTTGGACAGGGCGACGTGATGCAAACCCGCTGGGGAACCCACGGCGACCATCCGATCATCGTCCTCTCGCCGGACTGCGTTGCCGAGTCCTTCACCCTTACCGTGAAGGCGTTCAACCTTGCCGAGCGATACCGCACCCCGGTGGTGCTGCTCTCCGACGAGATTATCGGGCATATGAGCGAGGTCATCGCCCTGCCGGAACCCGGTGAGATCCCCCTGGTTGAGCGAGAAGCCCCGGATATGCCACCGGACTGGTACAAACCCTTCGAGCTGACCTCCCACGGTGTCGCCCCGCTGGCGGCATACGGCGAGGGCTATCGCTACCACGTTACCGGGCTGACCCACGATGAATACGGCTTCCCGACCAGTAAGCCTGCCGAGGCCGATCGGATGCTCCGGGGCATGATGGGCAAGCTCAACCATCACGACGACGAGCTGATGCTCTATGAAGAGATTCAGCTGGAGGATGCCGAGGTGGCAATCATCGCCTACGGCTGCACCTCGCTGGTGATGCACCGGACGATCTACGCTGCCCGACAGCAGGGAATCAAGCTGGGGATGCTGCGCCTGATCACCATCTGGCCGCTCCAGGACGAGGCGATAAACCGACTCTGTGAGCAGGTTGACACCATCTTCGTTCCGGAACTCAACATGGGGCAGATCTCCCTGGTCGTCGAACGGCTCAACCGAGGTCGCACCCGAGTCATTCCGCTCAACCGGGTTGATGGCGAGCTGTTCAATCCCTACGATGTCGCCGCAACCATCATCGCCAAAGTAAAGGGCGATGACATAGAGGACGACACGACCATCCCCCTGGAGATATAGCAACGCGGTGTGTTGCATCACAGTCCCTCGCTCCCGCTCGGAAACCTGAAAAAATTCAACTCGTCAAACGTGATATTGCGAGCGAGCAGTGGCGAGCGGATTACCGTGGGTATTAGCATTACTCGGCTATCTTTGTCAGCCGCGAAAGGAAAGTCCCTCTTTTAACGAAAAAGTGGATTAACGGAACGACCAACGGGAGTGGATGATCGCGGCGATTGGCATAAAGCAGCTATCAATCCCACTCGTGAAGGATAAAAATGTCGGATCAAGCTGTAACAGTTTCGTATCTTCGTTCGAAGAAGAAGTATCCGTCGGTCTGGTGTCCCGGTTGCAGCCTGGGGACGATCATGGGCGCGCTGCTGCGAGCGGTGGATAAGCTGGAGATTCCTCGGGATGATATTGTCTTCGCGTCGGGGATCGGCTGTACCGGGCGGATGCCGGTCTATACCGACTTCAACACCTTCCACGGAACCCACGGACGGGCGTTGGCGTTTGCCACCGGGATTAAGATGGCGAAGCCGAGGCTGAAGGTTATCCTGGCGATGGGCGACGGCGATTCCACAGCAATCGGTGGTAATCACTTCATCCACACCTGCCGGAGGAACCTCGACCTCACCGCCATCGTGGTGAACAACAATATCTACGGAATGACCGGGGGGCAGTTCTCGCCGACGACTCCGCTGAATCACTTCGCCTCGACGGCTCCCCACGGCAGTATCGACCCGCCCTTCGACATCTGCAACCTGGCGCAAGGCACAGAGGCGACCTACGTGGCGCGTACCACCAGCTATCACGTCCGCCCGATGCAGAAGATCATCGCCGACGCGATTGCTCATAAGGGCTTCTCGGTGGTCGAGATCATGAGCCACTGCTACACCACCTACGGGCGGCGCAACGGCTTCAAAGACCCCGTCGAGATGATGAAGCAGGAGAAAGAGAACGCGGTTACCCTGAAGAGCTACGAGAAGAAAAAGGCGGAGGACGCCAGCTACGAGCTGGAGCCGGGGCAGTTCCTCACCGGGGTTTTCGTTAACGACAAGAACCGCCCGGAGTATTCCAGGGTCTATGCCGACCTCAGCGCGCGTTTGCGGGAGGAGCAGTAATGTCGAAGCAAAAGAAAAAGAAGAGCCGGATCGGCGGACAGCAGATGACGGTGGCTCGCTTCGCCGGCTCCGGTGGACAGGGGCTGATGACCTCGGGGCGGATTCTGGCGCAGGCGGCGGGACTCTATGACTGGAAGATCGTCGTGGTTACCCAGAGCTACGGACCAGAGGCGCGCGGTGGCGCGGCGAAGAGCGAGGTCTGCATCTCCGAAGACCCCATC
>JAIOSI010000055.1 GCA_021107695.1 bacterium | reverse complement strand
TTTGGATAGGTTTCTTGGTTACGTTCAGACGATAGTACTTCTTTGCCTAGTTCGTGGCTTCCCACTCTTCGTAAGCAGCCTTCTTTTCCGCCAGGTTCTGACGGGCGCGCTCCAGTTCAGACTCTTTCTGCTCCACACGGGCATCTAGATCCTCGTTGTCCTGATCTGCCTTAGCCAAACGGCTATCGGCAGACTCTTTGTCGGACTTAGCATCGTCGTATTCCTTCAACTCAGCGTCGGAGTATCCGCAGCTAGTAATGAAGGGGACGAGCACGACGAGAGTGAGAGCGAAAGCGAGAACCAGCAACCGCAGCTTAGATTTCCGCATTCTTAACACCACCTCCGGTTTATGGTTTTGGTACGGTTGAAAAGAAATGGATACAAGGTCGTACAGATGGAAAACTTTCAACCACAAAGGTCGATAAGTATGGCAACGGGGAGAGGATAACTGGTAAGCATTCCTATGTCAAGGTTTTTGGGAAAAAACTCCGTAAAAACATCGTTAGAGTGCATCTCCCAATTTACAAAGATGTTACGATGATACTATTTTGCAAGAAGACGCAGTACCAGCGACAGATGCCCTGCCTCTTGATTGTCAACCAGCCCGTCGGCGACGCTCTGGTCTATCAGGGTAGCTACTTCGTAGAGGTCTCGCTCGACAGTGTCCGCAGGAATCCGCAAAACCAAGAGTCGCAGTACCGCTGCCGCAGCGGGTTCCTCGTAACGAGCGGTCGCGAGGGTGGCATTGAAGCTCTCGTGGAGCATCTCGCCGATCAGCTCATCACGCTGAAAAAGAACCAGGATGATGATTAACGCCAGGGCGATCAGACCGATCAACAACCAGCCGACACAACCTTTACCATAGGCGGATTTCTGTATAATACCGCCTCCTCCAGAAGAATTAGGAATGGTAACAGAAGACTGATTGTGTTTCAAGGGGTGGGGCTTTGACCTTTGGACAAGGGGTTTCAATCCCTTGTGGAGAAGACATACATTACATATTCTCAAGGGGCTTTAGTCCCTTGTCTGGGGATAATCCGTGGATGGTTTTGTAGGGGCGCAGCATGCTGCGCCCTTTGTAATTCTACTCCTCACCCTAGCCCTCTCCCCAAAGGGGAAAGGGGACACGCCCTCTGCAATTGCCGGACTATCCCGCCAGTACCAGGCGGATGAGGAAGCTGAACGACCAGCGGGAGCGGAAGACCGTGGCGACTCAGGTAAAACGTCTCTAACATCCCGCCGCGAAAACGCGAGCAGCCTCAGGCTGCCAGGACCTAGCGGATGAGGAAGCTGAACGCCAGGGTGATGAGGATAATCGAGACCGTTACCACCAGCCCGGAACGCGCCATGTCCTTGACCTTTAGCTCTCCTGAACCATAGGCGATGGCGTTGGGTGGTGTTGATACCGGCAGCAGCATACTCGCCGAGCTGGAGAGAGCGACCATCACGGCGATGGGGGCGACGTAGCTCGACATCTCCTGACCCAGGGCGACGAAGCCGATCACAATCGGTACCAGCAGGTTGGCGGTGGCGGTGTTCGAGATAAAGGTGGTCATCAACGCCGCGCCGAGACCGAAGATTGCCAGGGTGAGGATAAAGGGCAGCCCCTCCAGATTGATCTGGCTGATCAGGAAGGTGTTCAACCCGCTGACCTTCATCGCAACGCCGAGGGATAGCCCTCCGCCCATGATGAAGAGGATATTCCAGCCGAGGGAGTTGAAGTCGTCCTTTTTAAGAATACCAGTGGCGAAGAAGATCGTCGCCGGAATCAGAGCGATAATCGCCGAGGGAATGCCGTGGATCTTTGTGGTCAGCCAGCCGATAATCGCCAGGGCGAGCATAAGCAGAATGAAGCGACCCTTCGGGGAAATCTTCCCCTTAACATCAAACTCCAGCTTGAACCGCTTGGTTTTCGGCTTGAAGAACGCCAGCAGCAGGATCCAGCAGAGGATAAGGGAGAGAACCATGATCGGTACGGCGAAGCTCATCCACTCGCCAAAGCCAATGTTCGCCCCGGCGGCGTTGAGCTGACCAATCGCGATGGCGTTGGGCGGAGTGCCGATTGGAGTTCCCATTCCACCGATGTTAGCGGCGAAGGGTATCCCCAGCATCAGGGCTTTGCGGAAGGGGTCGTCGGACTCGATCTTCCGCAGCACCGGCAGTGCCACGGTGATCATCAATGCCGAGGTCGCCGTGTTGCTCATCCACATCGAGAAAACCGCCGTGGTAACCATCATTCCCAGCAGCACGTAGCGGGGATTAGTTCCGACGCGGTCGAGGATCGCCTTGGCAATGCGCTCGTCGAGGTGGTATTTGTGGATAGCACGGGCGATGGCGAATCCGCCGAGGAAGAGGGCGATGATGCTGGAAAAGAAGGGATGGAGAAACTGCTTGTAGTCGGTGATAGCTTCGCCGCTCGGAGCTATCTGTCCAACGAGCCAGGTAGCCTCCAGCACCACGATGATCAGGGCGGTAACGTAGAGCGGCACCGCCTCGCTAACCCACAGTACCGTGGCGATGGCGAAGATGGCGAGGGTTACCTGCCCCGCCTCGGAGAGACCGGGGATCTTGACAAAATAAGCGACCAGTGCCAGGGCAACGGCAAAGGCCAGCGAGAAGATTTTCTTCTTTGAGAGAGCGGCTTCGATGGCCGAACCTCCATTTGGGGGGAAGAACCCCACGTTTCAGGCTTGATGGGTAACGCAACTCTGTTTTATATCGTTGGTTACAGGCACAGGCTAACCCCTGTCCTGTCCCTGAGATATTTTTCACACCAACCGCCGGAAGAGTAGCATAAGGGGTTGGTTGAAGCAAGATTTGTGTAGCACAGCACGGTGCGTTGCATCACACTTCGCGGCTGAACGTTATTGCTAATTAACGATTATTACCGCGATTGACATGAGTAGGGGCGAAGCGATTTAATTAGAATCGTCCTCGTCCCTTTGCAACGCGTGTATTGATGAACGCAGGGGTGCAGCGTGCTACGCCCTTTGTGTAAATCCGCCGTTGTTTAATCTCCTCAACCATGAGACTCCCGCCGTTTAGTGCTATACTCTGCGAAACAAGAGGAGGCGTTATGCGTGGAACAGCGACTTTCGTACTGCTGGCTGTGCTGTTGATGGTTATCACCGTTGCGGCTGTGGAGCCGATCGCCCTGGCGGTTACCGACTTCGAGCCGTTGGGGGTCTTCCCGGAGCAGGCCCTCGCTGTGGCAGAGATTCTGCGGACGGAGCTGATCGGCTTCGACGGAATTACGGTGATCGAACGCGCCCGCCTCCGCT
Organism: bacterium; assembly: GCA_021107695.1. Classification (GTDB taxonomy): domain Bacteria; phylum RBG-13-66-14; class RBG-13-66-14; order RBG-13-66-14; family RBG-13-66-14; genus JAIOSI01. The sequence continues at coordinate 95 of JAIOSI010000055.1, read as the reverse complement.
GGGTCTTCGAGGAGCTGTCGCTCTCTCAAAGCGGCATCACCACCGACGACGCCCTGCAGATCGGCGCACTCGCCGGAGCGGACTACGTTGCCGTG
>JAIOSI010000152.1 GCA_021107695.1 bacterium | reverse complement strand
CTGCGCCAGCACCATGCCGATTGGCACAATGGTGAGCAGGGCGATTGCCACGAGGACAATCATACTTAGGGATCTGGACTTAGCCATACCGCTGTTCCTCCCAAGTTGGGTTAGTTAGGTAGAGATACTAAGCTTTACTACAGACAAATCTACTACAAAGTACATGGTACGAAAGACGTTGAAAATGCGTAACGTGTTTTTTCTCCGCAAGGGGTTGAAACCCCTTGTCTTAACATCAAAACCACGGGGAGGTTATTGCAACAAAATGGGTTCAATCAATCGGAAAACCCGGTGTTACAAAGGTATCCTCTTAATACTCGCCACTCTCGGTGGACCAGACGATCTCGTAGAATCCGGTGCTGGAGCGATCGGAGAAGAGGAACTTCATCTGGTGGGAATCGGAGCCGGATTTGTAATAGATCCAGAGGAGGCTTGCCTTGCTGAGGTCGGTGAGTTCGCCGGAGAAATCGCCGACCATCTCGCCATCTTCTTCGCTGAAAGAGTCAACGCTGGAAACACCACGTCCGCCGGAGCCGATGCGTCCTTCAAGCTCGGTCGCCTCACCCATCATGCTGTCGTCGCCGGTGATACTCATCCCGGTGGGGTTATCAACGATTTCGTCGGGCGCGCCGTACATCAGGTAGATTCGCCCCTGATCGGTACCAAGACCATCGCTTACGCCATGGGCGAAGTTGTGTTTGATGAAGAGCAGGCGGCGGTAGTATTCGTCTTTGTACTCGTTCTCCGGAGTGAGTTTATCCGGGTCGCGCTCCTCCCAGAAGATGTCGAGGAGCGTCGCCCGACCCTCTTTGGAAACCGAGGTGAACTGTTCAAGCTCTGTCTCGGTGATGATTGGGTTAATCTCCTTCATCACCTGAGCGAATTCAGCGTCGGTCATCGTGCCACCGGTATAGTGGATAACCTCGGTCTCGGCTTCGTCTGCTTTGGGACCAAGCCAGAAGGTGGTCTCGCTGGTGGCGATCAGTCCGGTACCGTCGTTGATCTCTTCGTGGATGCGATATTTACCGTGTTCCCACTCGGCGGCGTCAATGGAGAAGATCAACCCGGTGAGCCATTCGGCGGCGAAGCGGGAGGTCTCCTCATGGATCAACCTGCCCGGCTCATCGTAAATCTGATAGCTGAAGGAATATTCGCCCGGCGGGGAGAGTACCTCGGTGTAGAAGTAGAGCGGTGTTTTGACCGGATTGACCTGGCGACGACTGGGTAGCGGGGTTACGTAGTAGCCGAGCTTGACAAAGCTCTCGTTCCCCCGAAAGTTGTTCTCGTCGTCGTAGTCATCGGGCGATACAGCGCGGGCGTGGTAGGCGAATTCGATGTCGCTCAGCCCCAGCTCCGGCTGTTCGAGGATTTCCAGGGGGAGACGAACCGTTCCCTCTTCTTTGGAGTTGGGATCGCCGACAGTTACAACGGCCTCGTAGAACCCAGGATCAAGCTCGACACTGTAGGCGTTGAGCCGCTCGGAACCGCCGCTTTCGATGGAATGGAGATCGCCGACCCGCAGGTCGTGAACGTCGCTGTCGCGGAAGATAATCTCGCCTTCGTCGTTCTCCAGCTCAAGCTGGGTAACGTAGGTCGCCTGATACTTGCCATCTTCGGCGAGGGTGAACTGAAGCTCACCATCAGGAAGCTGGGTATAGACCTCAAGGAGAATCCCCCTGTCGCCGAAGAACTGACGACTATCCACGGTGAAGGCAATCTCGCCCTCGGATTCTACCGGTTCGAACTCCGCCATAACCGTAAGGGGAATAAGGAGAAGCGTAATCGCAATCGTTAATGAACGCATAATACCATCCCATGCAACACGGTGCGTTGCCTCACAGAACTGGGCTTTGCCCGGAAGACCTCAGAGTCGTTCGCTCCCGCTGGTCGCTGAGAAGCTTTGTATTCAGAGGAAGAGACAACCGCTTTACGAAAACTGCTACGGTCAGCTATCCGTACTATTCACTTAACTGCTCCATGGCTAATGACTGCGAACAGTTTACTGCGGTGGAAAATTGCTTTGATTTTGGGTTATGGTAAAACTTGTTTGTATGTCATTTCTATTAGCTGATCTGTATTATTCTGTCTTAGACTTTTCCGACACTATCTCGACAGTGAAGGCATCCCGTCCGCCCCCACAGTCCAGCCCCTTTAGGAGAGTGGGGGGCACAGGCGGCCCCCCACTTTTTTTACACTTACAGGGGTCTACTAAGAGTTCTTAGAGCGAGAACCCCAGACCAAAGCGCAGCGAGTAGCCGAGGCGTCCCATATCGGAATAGGAAGCATCAACGCGCACGCTTTCGGTACGTCCCAGGGGAACGTTGACACCAACACCGGCGGTGAGTCCAGGAGCAAATGAATCTGTATCCTGGTCGCCAACGAAGAAGTCGTAGTTCGCCTGATAACCGACACGAAGCGAGGCAAGATTGAACATCTTGTACTCCACACCTACATGGAGCCGCTCGTCGGCATCGTTGGGGTGGATGGCATCAAGACCCAGGGTGAGGAAGTGATCCTCGCCTTCGAGCAGGT
>JAIOSI010000314.1 GCA_021107695.1 bacterium | reverse complement strand
TACACGATGTGGCCCAGCACCGTCGCGAACTTCGGCACCGAAGCGTTGATCTACACCGTGCCTTTTGTTCTCTTCGGTATCTTCCGCTATCTCTACGATGTAGAGAAGAAGAACCTCGGCGGCAATCCCTCGGCAATCCTTGCCAAAGATGTTTACCTGCTGGTGGATGTGCTGCTTTGGGTAGTGTCGGTGGTGCTGATTATCCTCTTCAAGCCTTAGTCAAAGATTTTACGGCGATGGCTGGGAATTGCACCGAAGTGGTGCTATACTGGTGTAAGTTTTCCCCGTGCCAGAGACAACCTCACCTTACCTGTCACTAAACGCAAAAGGAGAAACCCATGCGCCGCGTAACCCTGCTTATTCTCGCCATTCTGGTGAGCCTTGCCGTTGCCGAAATCCCCGGTCCCGATCCTGGCCTTGACCCCCAGGTGTTTATCGACACCACAGTTCCCGCCCTGACCAGAGAGGTTGAGAAGCTCCGCGATGCGATGTTTGGCGTGCAGGACAAAATCGCCGAGGTCGCTAACGCTCAGGGCATCCCGATTCCCGTACCCCAGCTCAACATGAGTGGTACGCAGCTGTTGCTGATGCCGATTACCAACGGTCCCCAGCTGGTCAAAGAGTTCACCGAAACCGTTACCGATGCAAGCCTGAAGCTGCTCGAGGCCCAGGTGGACACGCTGGAGTGGACGGTAAACACGACGGTTCAGCTCCACAACACCCTGACCAGCCACCTGCGCGATGCCAATGATATGCTCACCGACATCAACAACCAACTGCTCAAGTCCGCCACCGCGCCCCTCCGCGCGATGCAGAGCCAGCTGGAAGACTCCATCGAAACGATTCAGGACTTCATCGAGGATGTTAGCGGGGTCAGCACCGTCGCCGACGCCGTGGATGATCTCTTCGACAGCTTCGGCTGGTAACCAGCTTGAAGCTGGACACAAGACCGGGTTTCGCCCGGAACACCTGAAGAATGTTAAGAATACGTTTGTAGGGGCGGCCTCCTGTGGCTGCCCTTTTGTAAGTCAGCAGGGTCTTGATGTTTACCTTCCCCCTTAGGGGGAAGGATTAAGGATGGGGGGCTATTCTCAACGATTAACAAACCTACAACGAGGGCATTGCGCCAGCTAAACCATCTGCCATTTACAGGTTTTCTCGAGTCGGCATTGATTGGCGACAGCCCCCCTCCCCGACCTCCCCCCTTAGGGGGAGGGAGAACCCCTGTCGGGATTATATGGAGTTGAGGGCTAGCCCCTCACCCTGCCCCTCTCCCCAGAGGGGAGAGGGGACACGTACGCATCACACTTGCAGCTCTCTTTTAACTCCCAGGAAAACCAGCAGTCCGGCGAGAATCAGCCCGCCCATCGTCAGCAGAGCCAGGCGGTAGTTCCACGGCTCGATGGTGGAGAAGATCAGCGTAACCGCGCCCCAGAGCAGCGGACCGATTACCGCCGCCGCCTTACCCGCCAGAGCCAGAATACCGAAGAACTCTCCGGCGGTCTCAGCGGGAACCAGGGTCAGCAGCATCGGGCGAATCGTCGTCCAGACTCCAGCAAGAAGGAAGCCGATACCCGCTGCCACGCCGTAGAAGACCTCAATCGAGTCGGACAGCGCGCCCACGGTGAGGGTTACCAGCCAGCCGGAGAGGATGATGATCAGCGACCGCTTGGGTCCGATCCTGTCGGTGAGAAATCCCCAGGTCAGTCCGCCGATAATCGAGGCTGCCGTTCCGGCGAGAAAGATCGGTATCTTGTTGAGATCGGGGATGTTCAACACCTTCTGAATGTAAACAGCCATCCAGGAGATGACGGTGTGAATCGCCTCCAGAAAGAGAAACGCCGCCAGCAGATAGCGACGGAGTCCGGGGTAATTCCCGGTCTCTTTTAGTACGCTCAGGTAACGCTTCCAGACCCCCTGCTTTGGTCGGAGACGGGGCGTTTTCTTCTCCTTAATAAAGAAGAGGCAGGGAATCGAAAGCAGCCCGAAGAAGATCGCCGTGGGGATGAACGCCGCCGTTCGTCCGGCGTAGCCCGCAATCACCGTCCCCTGAGTGAAGGGGAAGATCACCACAAAGGCGATGATCGAGCCGAGGTAGCCCATCGCAACGCCCAGCCCGGAGATCTTGCCCCGGGTCCGCTCCGTGCTGACTTGGGGCAGTAGCGAGTTGTAGAAAACCTGCGCCGCCTGGAAGCCGTAATTCGCCGGAATGAAGAGCAGCAGCACCACGATGCCCGACCAGACCGGCGGCAGCCCCAGCAGCGTCGCCAGCCCCATCAGTCCCGTTGAGACGACGGAGAGCATCGTCAGCCGCCGTAGCGGGGATAGGTGGTCGCCCCGTTCGTCGGAACGCTGTCCCAGATAGGGGGTCGTCAGCCCGACCAGCAGCATGGAGAGGGAGAGAACCACGGCGTACGCCATGTCCGGCAGACCGAGGTCGTCGATGATCCACTGGGGCAGAAACAGCGTAATCACCGCCATCGAGAAGATGGTGTTGGCGAGATCGTAGCTGCCCCAGAAGAGGGTCTTCAGGCTGAACCAGCGTGGCTTATCGGGCAATCGAGGCTCCTGCGAGGACGATTATTGCTCAATCGTAGGGGTACGGCATGCCGTACCCCTTGAATAAATCTCGAAACTGATACAAAGCGCAGCGCGTAGGGGCGAACCTTGTGTTCGCCCTCAGAGAGGATTGTAACTACGGAATGGTAACGCCTCCCGTGGCAGATGAGCTAAGCACATCTCGCGGCGGGGATTAAAATCCCCGCCCTACATTTTGGTTTCGATACATAAGCATCCCCAACGCCGCCAGCTTGAAGCTGGACACACTTTGGGAGCGTTCAATCACCGAAAAGGCGTCATCTCCGCATGTTATGCAAAAAGTAACTCAACGCCGCCACCGTCTTGCCATCGCAGATTCGCCCGTCGGCGATCATTGCCGGAAGCTCCGCAATCGGCGTCGGAGCCAGCTCAATAAGCTCGTCCTCATCGGGCTGGGCATCCTTCAGGGTCAACTCCTGCGCCGGGTAAAGGTGAATCAGCTCCGTGGAGAACCCCGGCGCGGAGTAGTAGCCGCAGAGCCGTTCCCAGCGCGCCGCTTCGTAACCGGTTTCTTCGAGAAGTTCCCGCTTCATGGCGGGAAGCGGTTCCTCGCCGGGGTCAATCTTCCCCGCCGGAATCTCCAGCAGCACCTGCTCCACCGCCTTGCGATACTGGCGAATCAGCAGCACGGTCTCGCTATCCAGCAGAGCCACCACCCCCGCCGCGTCGGCAACGGTTATCAGCTCCCGGGTTGACTCCACCCCGTTGCTCAGGCGCACCTCTTCGAGGTGGAGGTCGAGTATCTTTCCCGAATAGAGTAGTTTACGGCTCAGGGTTTTCTCGTTCATCAGGCGGATTCTCCCTCTCCCTCATCCACATCCAGGGCGGTAATCAGCAGCTCCTTACCCTGGAGAATCTCGCAGCTCAGCCCGCCGCAGCCCGGGCAGAGGGCGATGGCAGCCTCGATGTCGAACTCCGTGGAGCAGCTCCGGCAGCGTCCCCGTCCCCGGCGATAGTCAATCTCCAGCACCGAGCCAGCCAGCGGGGAGTCCCGGACAATCGCCTCGTAGCAGAAGCGCAGGCTCTCCGGCACGTAGCCGGTCAGCTCGCCGACCAGCAGGCTGACCCGGTTCAGCTTCGTGCCAGCGGGAAGCTTTGCCAGCTCCTCCTCCACGCTTCGGACAATCTCCTGGGTAATCGCCAGTTCGTGCATTGGTTAACCATACCTCCTTCCCCCCTCTGGGGGAAAGGTCGGGAATGGGGGTAGGTAACTATTTAGTGGTTATACTTACGTAGTAACCTTAAGGCTGGCAAGCACATCCACGGCGTGGTCAATGTCTGCGTCGTCCACGTCCTTGTGCGTAACCAGGCGGATTTCATAATCGTTGAGGGCGAAGAGGCGCACCCCCCGTTTCTCGGCAAGTTCCTGTACCAGCTGCGCCTGTTTGCTCGGAACCTGGGCAATGACGATGTTGGTGTGAACCATCTCTAAGTCAAGCTCCGCCCAGGGCAGCTCGCCCAACGTCGCTGCCAACCGTTTGGCACGAGTGTGATCCTCCACCAGTCGGGAGAAGTTATGCCCGATAGCGTAGAGTCCGGCTCCGGCAAGCACCCCCGCCTGACGCATCGCTCCGCCAAAGATCTTCCGCAGCCGCTTTGCCTCGCCTATGAAGTCCGCTGGTCCGGCAAGAAGCGACCCGACCGGGCAACCCAGCCCTTTGGAAAGGCAGCACATTACCGAATCGCTAACACTGCAAAGCTCCGCCATGCTCTGCCCTGTGGCGATGGAGGCGTTCCAGAGCCGCGCGCCGTCCATGTGGATCTGCATTCCGTTCTCCCGGGCGAAGGCGGCAGCTTCCTCTTGCAAGCATTTGGGAGAGACCAGTCCACCCCGGTAGTTGTGGGTATTCTCGAAGGTCAAAAGCGAGCTGCGCGAGGAGTGGAAACCACCGGATTTGTAGCGTCGTCTGACCTCCGCCGGGTCCGGCGCGCCGGTGGAGGAGTCCACCTCGACCAGTTCCACTCCGGCAAGAAAGGAGGCACTGCCGCATTCATAGCGGAAGATGTGGCACTCCGAGGGAATGATGACCTCGTCGCCACGGCGGGTCCAGGCAGTAATGGCAATGGAGTTGCCCATCGAGCCGGAGGGGACGAAGAGGGCGGCTTCTTTACCCACCAGCGAGGCGAAGCGTTCCTGAAGCTCGTTAACGCTGGGGTCGTCGCCGTGGATATCATCGCCCACGGTTGCGGAGACCATCGCCGCGTACATCGGACTGTCGGGACGGGTTACGGTATCCGAGCGCAGGTCAGCGATTCTCTTTGGCATCGGGATTCTCCCTTAACAGCTTGACGAAACCTCTGAGATAAAAGAGGAAGGAAACGACTACCAGCCCCGCCGAGAGCCAGACCAGCCCCTGCTCCAGCCATGCCAGCCCGGTGCGCAGGGTATAGACGATCAGCGTCGCGCCGATGACGAAGGCGGTTACCTTGCCGATGTAGTTGCTCATCGGGGTAACATCACGCTTGCTGCGCAGGTAGAGACCGCCGATAAGGATCAGCAGATCGCGCCCCAGAATCACCACGGTGAGCCAGAGGGGCAAACCGCGATAAATGATCAGCATCACCGCCGCCCCGGCGATGCAGAGCTTGTCCGCCAGGGGGTCAATCAGCTTACCGAAGTCGGAGATCGCGTTCCAGCGCCGCGCCAGCAGCCCGTCCAGCCCGTCGATGAACATCCCCAGCACGATGATTCCCGCCGCCGTGAGGGGAGCCCAGGAGTCGGGCAGGGTGATGAAGTACAGCCCCACCGGGAGTAGCAGCAGCCTGGTTATCGAAAGCAGATTCGGCAGGTGCCGCTTGATTCCCGTGGCGGGAGGGCGATCTTGCTTTGCCTGAGGGCTGTCGAGAAGATTTGTCATAGGTTGTTTTGGTCGGGGGTTGGATTACTGTCAGAAGCCGCTGAACTCTTCGGCGGTGATTTTGCCTCAATCCCCGGTCCGTCAATCTGCGCCGTGGCAAGGACGGTAAGGTCAAGCTCTGCCTTCAGCCGCCGGACGGTCTCTACATGGAGCCGCTCGATGGCGAAGTGAAACTCAGGGTTGCGTGCTTTCAGTGCCGAGACAATCAACGCCGCCTCGAACCAGATCAGCCCCAGCCCGGCTAAGATAAAACACAGCACCGCCCAGAGGGTTCCGTACTGCCAGGGAGCCAGAATGTACAGAGCGAGCCAGACCGGAATGATGTAGATGAAGGCGCGACCCATCGCCGTCCAGAGGATTCGCCCCCAGCCAGCATCGGCTCCGGTGAAGCTCGCCATACCGGTTTGCAGCTTGAGGTGGCGACGCTCCGAGGTCAACTCCAGCTTCAACCAGGCGTAGAGCGTGAACCAGCGCGGACGGAGCATCACCTTGAGGTCGGGAAACTCGTGAAAGCTCTTCGCTCCCTTGAGGGTGAAGAGGCGATACCGCCGCCGGAACCGCTGTAGTGGCGATTCTTTGGAATCCAGCCAGCCGCGCTCCGCCTCCAGGGCAGCGAAGTACCGCTCCTGCTCCAGCGGCTCTTTGGCTTCAAAGGTGGTCTGGTAAACGATGTCTTTCAATACGGTTCCTCGATGATTGTATGTTTCTCGTTCTCCTTCCCCCCTCTGAGGGGAAGGTCGGGAAGGGGGCTGAACAGCGAATGCAATAAATCCGATGGTATCTAAATCAACGCTGCTCTTTAATAGTTCTCTACCCAACTGCTATAATGAGTCGGCATCTGGTTCAGGGAAAACTCATGCCACCGAACCGCTGTCTTCACGCCGCGATGGGGCTGCTTGCCCGTCGGGAACACGCCACCGCCGAGCTGCGGCGCAAGCTCGACCGTCGCTTTGAGCCGGAGGAGATAGAGAGCGTCCTCGCTCAGCTGACCGAGGAGGGCTATCTCGACGACCGCCGTTTCGCCAGAGAGTACCTGCGGCAGCTCCTGAACAAGCAGCCTCAGGGAGAACGCCTGCTGCGGGTGAAGCTGTTGAAGCGGGGACTCGACTCTGGTCTGGTCGAGGAATCCCTGAACGAGCTGAAGCTAGACGAGGCTGCTCTGGCGCGGGAGTCGGCGCGGCTGAAGCTCGCCTCTCTCGTTGGCTTGCACAGAGAGAACGCCCTGCGGCGGCTGCTGGGACATCTGCAACGCCGGGGCTTCTCCGCTGAAATCGCCCAGAGCGTTACGCTTACGATGCTTGACGACTGGCAGTAGGCAACGCAACTGTTTGGATTCTAGGACACGGCATGCCGTGTCCCTACAAACTGCTATTGTACAACTACTTCATAATCATAGAGATACCAGCCGAGATTGGTCTGCACAACCTCAAAACGCCACTGTCCCGTCTCCTCACCAAAGATAACCTCCAGCACAATCTCCTCGGCACCAATAAATCCCTCCACCGCTTCCCAGTCCCAAGACCAGTTTGCCGGTAGCGGCCCTCCGCTGGAGTCCCAGGAATCCGGCGGCGGGCTTTTCAGTAGTTCCGGCAGTTTATCTCGTAGCGGGACGGAGCTGGTATAGCCTGGCGGCAGCAGCAGGGCGGCGATTGCTGGTTCTTCGCCAATCCGCAGGGAGAGCGCGAACGCCTTGACCGCCAGGGTGGCACTGGGCGAAGGCACACCTATCGACTCGCTGACATCGGGGGTGTTCTCCGCCGTGGCAGCGGGGTCCTGCACGTACTCCTCCTGCTCCGACTCCCCGGAACCACAGGCGGTCAGCAGCAGCGCGGCAATCAGCACAAATCCGGTGATGAGTCTCATTCGCTTACCTTTATTCCAGGTATTTTACGCCAGCATCTTGGCGAGCTGTTTATGAGTGTGGGGATAGTAGCCGCGCAACTCGCCGTTTTTGATGAGGGCGAAGGTTCCGGCGGGGGTTGGCGACAGTTCCTGCACCTCGGTAGCGGTGGTCAGCTGATGTTCTTTGAAGGCTACGCCCTGCTCCTCGGCAATCTGGCGGACGGTCTCCACGGTCTCGATGTTGTAAGGACACTGGCTGGTGTGGAGGACGGTGATGCCATCGCCCCAGGCGGCGGCGCGTTCTTCCCAGTTCGTTGGCAGGCTGGGCAGTGGCTCGGTGGTGTCGCCAACTCGTTTTGCCAGAAGCTGGAAGTTCTGCGCTTCGTCAGCGACCTCGAACCCCAGCGAGAGCGGCAGCTTGCCCTTGGCGAGGAAGTTTCCTCCGGTAACCAGCATCGCCACTCCGGGGAAGCCGTTCTCCCTGGCATCCTGCAGGCAGGTCTCCAGCAGCTGTGTACCGTAGCCCTTGCCCTTGTTTCGCCCCACTACCCAGAGGCAGTGGACAAAGAGCCAGCCCGAAGCATTGATTGCTCGCCAGGCGTACTCGCCGGGAATATACTCGATAAAGCCCCGTGAGACCTTATTCTTCTTGCCCTCATCAACGAGGAGAAGTTGCAGGCGCAGCCCCTCGACGTGGCGTTTCTGGAACCAGGCGACCTTGTCGGTGTACCCCGCCTCTTTGGGCTTCGACTTCTTGCAGAAGAGGTCGTAGCGGTCGAGGTTCTGTGATGTTACGGAGACGATTTCGTAGTCGCTCATTTGATTTCCTTCTCTCCCTCTCCCCTCTGGGGAGGGGACTCGTCCCACGGGTCGGGGTGAGGGGTTAATACCAATACTTCGGATTGTGCTACGAGTCTCTCTACTGTGCCTTATCAACGGGCTGAGTGCGCCAGATCAGTACCGCCCAGACCAGCCCGCCGATTGCCTGTAGCTGCGGTGCCTTCAATCCCAGCACGATGGTCGGGTCGTCGCCGCGCAAAAAGCCCAGCAGCAACCAGATCAGAGCCAGCCCGCCAACCAGAACGGCGGAGAGTCGCCGTGGCTCGGCTTTTTTACCGAAGAGCC
>JAIOSI010000135.1 GCA_021107695.1 bacterium | reverse complement strand
TGTCTGCTCTCGGTTCTTTCGGGGGCATTTCCTCAATTTAGGAGACACCATCGCTACCCTCGACCAGCTTACCGAGCAGACAATCGCCCTGCTGTCGCCCCTCGTCGCCGATGAGGGACTGGTGCTGGTAGAGTGTTCCCTTGCCACCGGAAAGAACCGCCTGCGGGTGATTCTCGCTCTGGATCGTGCCGACAACCCCGACGGACAGAACAACCTCGATGTGGAGGAATACTCCCGCCTGGCACGGTATTTTGGCGATGTCCTGCTGGCGGAGCTGCCTGACCTCGGCGAGTTCGGGCTGGAGCTTGGCTCTCCGGGGCTGGGGCGAGTTCTGCGGACAGACCTGGAGCTGACCTGGGCAATCGGCAAGCTGGTGGAGGTCGTCTTAGCCAGCAAGTGCGAGAACATCGTCGGGCGGCTGCGGGGCTTCGATAGCGAGAGCGTTACCGTAGAAACCGAAGACGAGACCGTTGAGCTGGAGCGTGATGAGCTGCGCAAGCTGCGACAGTACATCGAGTTCAAGGCTAAGGGACAGAAAAAACCCGGACAAAAAAGAGAGAAGAAGTAGCCCTGCGTTTGTATAAGATCCTCCCCCTCCCCCTATGGTGGGGGGACTCGTCCCACGGGATTAAGGGAGGGGGGCTATTCTCGGCGGTCAAAGAATCGGCAACCAGGACGTTGCGCCAGCAATAGCAACTAACACCTGACGATCTCTTGCTGTCGACACTATTTAGCGACAGCCCCCCCTTCCCGACCTTCCCCCCATTGGGGGGAAGGAGAACGGCAGCCACAAGGTTTTATGTAGGGGCGAATCTCGTATTCGCCCAGCAACAAATCGCTTTCGACAAGGGCGGACACACAGGTCCGCCCCTACCAGCGGACTCTAAACCTCCGCAAGGTTTTATGTAGGGGCCGACCTTTAGGTCGGCCCGCCGGAACTCGAATACAACCTTTCCCACTGCAAAATCGGTGAGATAAGCCTATGGATTACGACTTTGTAACAGCACTGGAAGCCATCGCCCGGACCAAGAACATCGAGGAGCGAATCCTCTATGAGGCTCTTGAGGCGGGGTTGTCCGCCGCCGGACGCAAGATGTACGGCGAGGATATTCAAATCTCCACAGAGATCGACCACGACGAGGGCGCGATCTACGTCTGGCTCACCAAAACCGTGGTGAACGAGGTAGAGAACCCGGCACTGGAAGTCTCGCTGAAGGACGCCATCTACCTGGCAGGGGACGAGGTCGTCATCGGCGACGAGCTGGATGTGGAGCTTAACGTTGACCAGTTCGGTCGCACGGCGGCGCAGACCGCAAAACAGGTAGTCATGCAGCGCATCCGCGAGGCGGAGCGCGATAAGATTTACGATGAGTTCAAGGCGCGGGAAGACACCCTCATCAACGGCATCGTCCAGGGCGAGGCAAGCCGCGGCACCGTGGTTGACCTCGGTCGCACCGACGGTATTCTGCCGTTCTCAGAGTCCGTCCCCGGCGAGAATTATCGCAAGGGCGACCGCATCAAGGCGTACGTGGTCGAGGTTCGCAAGACCAGCCGCAGCCCGCAGATCATCCTCTCGCGGAAGCACTCCGGACTGGTCGCCGACCTCTTCGCTCAGGAGATTCCGGAAATCGCCGACGGTACCGTGGTCATTGCCGCCATCGCCCGCGATGCCGGCTTCCGCTCCAAGGTCGCCGTGCGCTCGACTGACCCCAACGTTGACGCCGTGGGAACCTGCGTCGGGCTGAAGGGCTATCGGATTCAGTCCATCGTCCGCGAGCTGGAGAAAGAACGGGTTGACCTGGTGCTGTGGAGCGACAATCCCCTGGTCTTCGCCAAGCACGCCTTCAACCCTATCGAGGTTCTCCACGTGGAGTACGACGAGCCACGGGATCGAATCATGGTCGTGGTTCCCGACGAAAAGCTCTCCATCGCCATCGGCAAGGGCGGGCGGAACATCAAGCTGGCGTCTCGCCTGGTCGGGCGGCGGATTGACGTGCGCAACAAGGCGCAGTTTGACGAGGAGAGGGAGCAGTTCATCACTGCCGACGACCGCGACGATGCTATGGAAGAGCTGCAGGAGATCCCCGGCGTGGGGCATACCACGGCGGAGCAGCTTTACGAGGCTGGCTATGATACTATTGAGTCCGTCGCTCTGGCGACGACGGAAGAGCTGACCAACATCCCCGGCGTGGGCAACGCCACGGCGGAGAAGCTCGTTGCTGCGGCAAAGCAGTTCCTTGAAGACGAAGCCGCCGAAGAAGCGGCGGAAGAAACCGACGGCAAGTAGGGGCAATCCCCCTGTGGTTGCCCAGTTTGAGGGGCTGTTCTCGGCGGATAAAGAACTGGCAAACAGGACATTGCGCCGGCAATAGCAACTAACACCTGACTATCTCTTGCTGTCTGCACTATTTAGCGACAGCCCCCCTTCCCGACCTTCCCCCCATTGGGGGGAAGGAGAACAGCAACCGCAAGGTTTTGTACCCTCTCCCCCCTGGGGAGAGGACTAGGGTGAGGGGTGGATTTACAAAGGGCGGACAAAGACCCGCCGGAACTCTAAAAATAACGTTCATCTCCGCTCCGCAAGGGGCTAAAGCCCCTTGTCTCAAAAACCGTGCGGTGATTGTTATCTCCAAAAGCTTTTGACGTTAAGGCAAGGGGTTTCAACCCCTTGTGGAAGAACTTCTCGATAGACAAACGAACGACTTTACAATCAGGTACAACAAGGCAGGTTGAATATGTGAAGCCACTCCAGCAGGTGCCAAGGTTGAGGCGAACACCAACTCTCTTGGTAGGAACGGCAAGCAGATTCAGCCTTGAAAAGGGCAGGTTTAGTGAGGGTTTACGAATTAGCAAAAGAACTTGGGATGCCATCGAAGCTGTTAGTCGCCCGGATGCGCGCCCTGGGAATCGAAGTCGCCGGACACATGTCCTCGATTACCCCGGAGCAGATCGCCATAGTACGTGAAAAGCGGGCAAAGGATCAGCAGCGTGGTCCCCGGTTAGAGAAGAAGCCGTCGAGCAGCGAGCGCCGCAAGGCAGATCCCGCTGCCCGCGCTACCGCACGGGCTAAAAAGGACGATGGTAAGCCGAAGGCGCGGGTTCGCGTCCGGCATAAGCCGAAGCCCGAACCGGAAGCCACGCCAACGGAAGTGGTCGAGCAGAAGACCGCCGCCGAGCCAACCGTGGAGAAGACCCCGGCGAAGGACGGCAAGGTCGCTGCCTCCAAACCTGCTAAAAAGGAAACCCCAGCGGCTCCGGTCTCTAAGGTGCGCCTGAAGACCATGCAGAAGGCGGAGGCTGCCAGTAAGCCGAAGCCAGCAGCGGAGTCTAAACCGAAGCCTGACGAATCGGCGAAGTCGGTTCGCCCGACGAAACTCACCCCGATCACGACGACCAGCAGGGACATCAAACGCCCGGTCTTCAACAACAAATCGACTGACGACAACAAGGTCGCAAAGAAGCCGGGCAAATCTAAGGTTCTCTACCGCCCGGATACCCCGCTCACACCAGAGCAGATGGGGCTTTCTGAAGATCAGATGAAGGCCGCCCGGGGTGAGGAGCCGACCCATAAAAAGAAACGCTCCTCCCGTCGGCGCAAGCGTCGTCGGCGCAAGTCCAGCTCGGCGATGATTCACGAGCTGAAGACCCGCACCAAGTCCCGCCAGAAGGAGAAGGGCGCGAAGAAGGTCAATATCAGCCGCCCTCTGGCTCCGGTGGAGCTTGCCGAGCTGTTCCGCGTCAACGTTGACGTGATCATGGAGAAGCTGGAGGAATGGGGCGAGGAGTACGGCATCGTCGAGGAGATGGGAATTGACATCGCCGCGATGGTCGCCGAGGAGCTGGGCTTCGAGCCGGTTCTGCCCGAATCCGACCCCGAAGGGGCGAACCTCACCGAGCGTCCGCCCATCGTAACCGTGCTGGGGCATGTTGACCACGGCAAGACCACCCTCCTCGACTACATCCGCAAGGCGAAGGTCGCCGAGGGCGAGGCAGGGGGGATCACCCAGCATGTCGGAGCCTATCAGGTCGAGACGAAGAACGGCGCGATCACCTTCCTCGACACGCCGGGGCATGAGGCGTTCACCGCCATGCGCGCCCGGGGAGCCGAGGTTACCGATATCGTCGTCCTGGTCTGCGCGGCGGACGACGGCGTGATGCCCCAGACCGTCGAGGCGATCAACCACGCCCGGGCGGCGGAGGTCGAGATCGTCGTCGCCGTAACCAAGGTTGACCGCCCGGAGGCTGACCGCGATAAGGTCCGTCGCCAGCTGGCGAAGTACAGTCTCAACCCGGAAGAATGGGGCGGAGACACCGTCTTCTGCGATGTCTCTGGAATCACTGGTGAGGGTGTGGAGAATCTGCTGGAGATTCTGGCGATTCACACCGAGATGCTGGAGCTGCGCTCCGACGCCAACGCCAACCCCCAGGGCGTGATTATCGAGAGCCGGATCGACAAGGGTCGCGGCGTCGTCGCCACTGTGGTGATGACCGACGGCACGCTCAAGCGAGGCACCGCCTTCGTCTGCGGCAACCAGTCCGGTAAGATTCGCCAGATGAGCGATCACCTGGGCAATCTGTTACAGGAGGTTCCTCCCGGCGCGCCAGCGGAGATTCAGGGCTTCGACGGAGTTCCCGAAGCTGGCGATACCCTGGTCGGCGTAACCAACGAGAAGGCGGCGCGGAACATCGCCCGGCTCCGTGACGATGCCGACCGGAAGGACAAGCTCCAGCGCGCCCAGCGGAACAAGCTCCTCGACTTCCTCCAGCCCGGCGGTGCCGACGAGAAGCAGAAGCTGCCGCTCATCGTCAAGGGCGATGTAAACGGAACCGTCGAGGCGGTGATCGACTCCTTCACCCGCTTCGAGAACGACGAGGTCGAGCTGGAGCTGGTTCACTCCGGCGTCGGCGTGGTTACCGAGGCCGATGTGCAGCTCGCCTCCGCCTCCAATGCCGTCATCGTCGGCTTCAGCGTCCGCCCGGACACCAAGGCGAACAAGCTCGCCCAGCAGCTGGGCGTGGAGATCAAGCTCTTCAAGATCATCTACGAGCTTCTCGACGAGGTCAAGGCACTGCTCTCCGGGCTTCTCGCGCCGGATATTAAGGAAGAGGAGCTCGGTCGTGCCGAGGTCCGCGATACCTTCCGGGTGCCGAAGCTCGGCATGATTGCCGGTTGTTACATGCTGGAGGGACTCGCCCGCCGCAACGCTCTTGCCCGCCTGGTGCGCGATGGCAAGGTGGTTTACGAGGGCAAACTGATCAGCCTCCGCCGCTTCAAAGACGACGTGAAAGAGGTCGCAGAGGGCTACGAGTGCGGCATCGGGCTGGAACGCTTCGACGATATTCATCTCGGCGATGTTATCGAGATTTATAAAGAGGTCGAGGTCAGCCGCAGCCTGTAGATAAGCGGTGTTTGATAATAACGCAGGGGCAACCAGAAGGTTGCCCCTTTTCCTTATGCTGTTCTCCCGAGCCCCTGGGATGAGGGAGAGGATTTTGGTGCAGCTGCAAAACCGAACGCAATCACCGTGATGCGGCGGGCATTTTAATGCCCACCCTACATTAACCTCACGAGAATACTCAAAATACGCTGATAGGAGCGGAGCGATTCTCATTGAGATTGGTGTCCGCCCTTTGTCATATATAAAAAGGTTTTCTGGGCGAAGCCCAGCTCTGTGGTGCAACGCACCGCGTTGCAAAAGGGCGAAGACAGGCTTCGCCCTTACGGTTACAATGATACCGTGCTGCTATTCGACGACCGGTGCCGGGGACGGAGCGAAGTCAATCGGGTCGCTGCCGCTGTAGTCCGGCTCGGTGGTGATAATCTCGTCTAAGTTGATCAGGTCGCCAGCATCGGGCTCGATGGCGAAGAGGTCTGCGGGAGCCTCCTCCATAACCAGGGGGACAAAACTGCGCCGATGGACCCGCTCGATGGGATCCTGGTCGCCGAGGATATAGAGCGCGGGATCGACGTTCACGCCATCGCGCAGCACCTCGTAGTGCAGGTGATTGCCGGTAGAACGACCGGTGGAGCCAACGGCGGCAACAACCTCTCCTCGCCGGACGATATCTCCAACCTGAACATACATATTGGAGCAATGACCGTAGCGGGTCTGGAAGCCGTAACCGTGATCGATGCGAACCAGCAACCCGTAGGCTCCGGCACGCTTGGCGATGACAACGATTCCGTCGGCAGCAGCAAGAATCGGCGAACCGCCGGGAGCGACCAGGTCAACTCCGTTGTGGAACTCGCGCGCGCCACCAAAGGGGTTGCCCCGGTAGCCGAAGCCGGAGACGTTGCGCCCGTTGGGAACAGGGTCGATGGAGGGGAAGTGGAGGAGGAAGTCCTCCTGCCCGTTTGCCAGGCGGACGAGTTCGTCGAACTGTCCCAGCTGGCGATTGAGCATCGCCTGGGCTTCGAGGATCCGCACCTGGCGCAGGTCGCCGCGCCCCATCGCCGCGCCGAGTTCGGGACCACCGATACCGACCCCTTCTTCGAGTCCTGCGTCGAAACCGCGTACCAGGCGGACGGTGTCGTTAAGCGGCTCCAGCTCCTCGGTGCGGGCGATCAGCTCCTCGACCTTACCATCGTTGTTTTGGAACTGCTCCTGCTGCCGATTGTTCAGATGCTCCAGAAGGGCGAGCTGCTCGTGATCGTTAATCCGGGTAAAATATATTGAGATAAAAGCAACCACAGACACCAACGCCACGATGGCAATCGTGGCGACACTCCCTATGAACAGGCGGGAGAAGCGGCTGCGGCGGCTGCTTGAGCCATTGTACGTTTCGATGTGAACAGTTACATTGAGTAGCTTCATCGTCTGGCAGGCACCTTACCTTACATGCTGGAGTTGAG
This sequence comes from bacterium, assembly GCA_021107695.1. GTDB lineage: Bacteria > RBG-13-66-14 > RBG-13-66-14 > RBG-13-66-14 > RBG-13-66-14 > JAIOSI01. The sequence goes on along the minus strand of JAIOSI010000135.1, from coordinate 954 downwards.
ATTTAGTTGTAACTGCCTGATGTTAACAGCGATACGGTACCAAGCAGTGTAGATATTCAAAACCACAAAGCTGTCCCCCGCGCCCCTGTATGATTTTATGAACAGCAATTTTCGCGCTTCTTACGGATTGTAAACCACACAGTTGTTGCACTGTAACACAGCAATTCCGGAGAGACAAGGGGTATTGTGGGGATTTTCACGGATAATGGCGTATAATTTTAGATACACCAACGCAGTGCGTTAGATTACGATTTCGCGACCAGGAGTTTCACGGGCCGACCTAAAGGTCGGCCCCTACATAAAACCTGGTGGTTGTTTAGAATACGCTAAAGATGAAATGTAGGGCGGGCATTTTAATGCCCGCCGCAAACTTGTAGCGTATCTCAATTTTGCGGGTCGACCTACAAGGTCGGCCCCTACATAAAACCTGAAGAATGTTCGGAATCGTCCCGTCCCTACGACGCCAGGTGAGAAACTCCTGCCAGAGCCGCTCGGTTCCCCGGCGTTTGGCGGCGGAGAAGGGCAGCACCGTTGATTCCAGGGCGTTCTCCCACTTTTTGAGGTTACGGTGGAGATCGCTCTGGCGCGGCTTGTCGCACTTGGTCACCACGGCGAGGCGGGGGATGGCAAGGGTATTGAGCCAGAGCCAGGCATCGAGGTCGCTCTCCTTACCCGGGTGGCGCACATCGACGACGAGGGCGGAGCCGACGATGCTCTCCCGCTCAGCAGTGAGCAGGGCGGCGGCGAGGTGGTCGTACCCCTGGCGTTCGGTCTTCGAGACCTTCGCGTAGCCATAGCCGGGCATGTCAACGAGGACGATCTCCCGCTCGGTTTTGTCGGCGAGGCGCAGGCGGACGGTGTAGAAGTTCAGCACCCGGGTCTTGCCCGGGGTAGAGCTGGGCCATGCCAGCTTCTTGCGCCCGGTCAGGGCGTTGATCAGGCTGCTCTTGCCCA
>JAIOSI010000066.1 GCA_021107695.1 bacterium | reverse complement strand
CCCGTGCCTGCTCTGCCTGTGCCAGAGCGGTCGCCACGGTTTTGGTAATCGTGGCGGGGTCGTGGTGGTGTTTATCCACCAGTTGTTTTATCAGAGAGATTTTGTTCAAGGAGGTTTTGTTCAAGGTCGAACTCCGTTGGTCAGAGGGGCGAGGGCTGCAGAGATTTTTGCTGACTTCTCTTGTCTGGGACAAGGGGCTTTAGCCCCTTGCGAACCACATCGTATCTTACTTTTCACAAGGGGTTTAAACCCCTTGTCTTAAGGTCAAAATCATGCGTTTATCATAAGAAACGAGGATCATGAAATATCAGAGGACTCTAATTTAATTTTGCCACAGATTGAAAAAATTCCCGAAACCTGCTATATTTCACCAATTCACCTTTGGCAGTCGAAAATCACCGACAGGCGACCTGGTCATTGTAGCTGTTGTCGGATTGAAACGAAAGGGAGGTCGTGATGAAACGCTTCCTGATAACGCTTATTTCCCTGCTCCTCGTTGGAACCGCCTTTGCTACCACGGCGCAGCTTGATGCCGCCGGCAACTCGGTCAGGGTCGAGGAGCGAGCCGTTGCCGACACCGACGGCGGTTCGGCGACGACGCTTTACATTGAGTGGGGCAATCTCGCCGACTCTCCGGGACTGAGCTTCTACGCCTTCGACGGCTTTGTTGACCCCGAAGAGGGCAGTATTTCTCTGGTGGATGTACGCGGCTTCGACACCGGTGGCGACTACGAAGAGGGTCGCGCCGACGCGGTAACCGTGGACGGTCCCGATTTCCTCACCTGGCGTTCCAGTACCGATGGCAAGGTTGACGGTCTGACCGTGCGGATTGAGTCCAGCGGCAGCGTTACCGTTCACCTGAAGCTGGGCGACTGGTACGGCGAGTTCAAGATTAAAGACGGCGGGCTGGTGAAGAACTCCCTGCGCCGCTCCGTTGAAGCCTGGACACCGTAAGGGTGTAAAGCCTTAGTAACTAAGAGACCGCCTGGGCGGTCTCTTTTTTGTTATCCGGTGTGGCTTACTTCCACTGCGCGCCGCAGGCTTTGCAGTGCCAGTTCGGCGAATCCTCGGAGATCATACAACCGCCGAGGAAGACCTCTCCCCGCTCCGCCGCCTCAGCAAGCTCTGCACCCGGTTTGCCATAGGCAATCGGAATGACATCCTCAGAGCCGCACTCAGGGCAGATCAATTCATCGCCGGTTTCCGGGTCTTTGCAGGCGGTCAGAATGGTGAGCGCGAGAATCAGCAGCACCAACAGCAAGAGAAGGTGTCTCATGGTGAATCTCCCTAAAGTTTTAGTTTACGTTGTCCGCCGTGAGGCTGGTTCAGTCCCAGATGCTCCCAGGCGCGTAGCGTTGCCATCCGCCCCTGGGGGGTGCGCTGGAGGAAGCCCTGCTGGATGAGGAACGGTTCATGAACCTCTTCGATGGTGTCCGGCTCCTCGCCCACTGCTACGGCGATGGTCTTTACTCCGGTTGGTCCGCCGCCAAAGTTCTGGCACAGCACGGTGAGCATCCGTCGATCCATTTCGTCAAGACCTGCCGAGTCGATCATCAGCATCTTCAGGGCGTCGTCGGCTACCGCCCCGGTGATTCTGCCCTCTGCCCGCACCTCGGCGTAGTCCCGTACCCGCCGCAGGAGTCGATTCGCGACCCGGGGGGTTCCGCGGCTCCGCCGTGCCAGCTCGGTAACGCCCTCGTCGTCAATCTCCACCCTCAATAACCCAGCGGAGCGGCGGACAATCTGCGCCAGCTCCTCCGTGGGGTAGTAGTTGAGCCGCAGGATGACCCCAAAGCGGGAGCGCAGCAGTGAGGAGAGCAGTCCGGCTCGCGTCGTTGCGCCGACCAGAGTGAACTGCGCCAGCTCCAGCTTCACCGTCCGTGCCGCAGGACCGGAGTCGATCACGATGTCCAGCCGGTAGTCCTCCATCGCCGGGTAGAGGTATTCCTCAACCAGCGTCGAAAGGCGGTGGATTTCGTCCACAAAGAGCAGGTCGCGCTTCCCCTGACTGGTCAGGACTCCGGCAAGGTCTCCCGGTCGCTCCAGCGCAGGGCCAGAGGTGCTTTGCAGCTTCACTCCCAGCTCGTGAGAGAGGATGTGCGCCAGGGTGGTCTTGCCCAGCCCCGGTGGTCCGGAGAGCAGGACGTGGTCGAGGGCCTCGCCCCGTCGCTTCGCCGCCTCGATAAAGATGCTCAGCGGCTCCTTGATCGATTCCTGACCGACGAACTCGCTCAGGCTGCGGGGGCGCAGGCTCTGGTCGTAGTCGTCTTCGGGCAGCTCGTGGGGGTCTGTCAGGCGGGTCTCCGGCACGGTTTACCTCATCAGGCGGGTTAAGGTTACGGTTTTGTAGGGGCAACCCCCTGTGGTTGCCCTTTTTCTATTGGGCAGGCACGGGGGCCTGCCCCTACGACAAGTATGAATAGGGGATACAAGACGTTATCCCTTGCGGTACCACGCCTTCAGGTAGCCCCAGGAGATGTCCCCCGGTGTGTTGTAGAAGTCTTCCCATTGTTCAATCTGCCAGCCGTCCTCACCGTTGTTCTTCAGCAAAAAGCGGGTCTGACCGATTGCCACGGAGTCGCTGGCGTCGGAGTAGTGGAGGTAGAGGTGGTAGTCCATCCAGTCGCTGTCGTAGCTGCTGCTGCCAGCGTCAAACTGCGCCATTGAGTCCAGATCAAGGACGAGGTCAATCGAGCTGACCGCGGCGAAGATGTTCCGCGTCGCCTGGGTTTCCTCGTGGAGGTTCCAGGTTCCGGTGATGTGATAGCCGTTGACCGTGCGGTTGTGGTCTTTCTGGTCGAAGAAGAAGATGAAGTCGTCGTCCATCGTCAGGTCGAAGAGGCTGTCGCTCCGGGTTTCGTAGGCCTCGACCAGCAGCTTCAGGGTATCACGGGGCGTGTCTAGATTCGGTTCATCGCCCTCTGGCAGCACCAGACAGCCGGGCAGTAAAGCCAGGACAAGGAGGAGGAGAGCGGCGATGTTTTTCATAATAAAACCTCAGGGGTGTTCTTATTGCTACTCACCCCGTGCCTCTTTCACGATGTCCCGGAGATGCTCCGGCACTTTCTCCAGTGGCCACTCGCCGAGGATGATCTTGTCGATGTTGAAGAACCAATAGTCGCAGTAGGGGGGTAATCCACGGCTATTCTCAAAGACCTCGGCAAGCCGTTCTTCATACTCTGGTGTCCGCTCTGCGCTATAGAATCGCTGTAGAACCTTGCGGTCAGCTGCATGTACAAGGGCATCAGGTAGGTCATCAACCTCCACCGAATACCGGCTGTAACACTGCTGCTCGAGATCCATAGAATCTTCTAGGTAAGACACGTCAAACCGCTGCCACTGTCTTAATTCATAGTCATCCATTGTTGCTCCTTGCACGGTTGTCTGATCAGTCTCCGATAAACTTGGCTACTCTTCCGTGCGGCGGGGGTCGAAGTGTTCCGCCAGCTTGCGAATCTCCACGGAGCGGCTGCTGGGCAGCACCATCACGGTGTCATCGGTAACCACGACGATGATGTCCTTCTGCTCAATCAGAGCCACCCGCTTGTCGGTATCGTTGTAGAGGAGCAGATCCTGACAGTCGAGGAACCAGCTCTCGGCGGAGGGGTCGGCCTTGATGATGGTGTTTCCCGCTCGATCCTGCTTAAAGACCCGCCGCAGGCTCGTCCACTGACCGAGGTCATCCCAGCCGAAGTTCGCCGGAACCATCGTAACGTTCTCCGCCCGCTCTAGCACGGCGTAGTCAATGGAGGTCGCCTGGACGCTTTCATACGCCTCGGTTATCGCTGAAATTGGCAGGGTGTCGGTATGCTCCAGCAGCGGCTCCAGCGGCAGATAGATTCCGGGTGAATGCTCGCGCAGGGCATCAAGAATCTGCGATGCCCGCCAGACGAACATCCCGGAGTTCCAGAAGTACTGTCCTCTTGCCTCAAAGAAGCTCCGGGCGCGGTTGAGGTTCGGCTTCTCCGTGAACCGCTCGACGGGATACCAGTCATTGGACTCAGACTCCGCTGGTTTGACCTTGATGTAGCCGTACTGGGTCTCCGGGCGGGTCGGGGTAATCCCCAGCACGACGAGGGTGTCCTCCTCGGTTGCCAGGCGGATGCCCCGGTCGATCACCCTGTGGAAGCCGTCGCGGTCGTTAACCCGCTGGTCGGCGGG
>JAIOSI010000107.1 GCA_021107695.1 bacterium | reverse complement strand
TGTACCCAGAAGTCGTTTTCCGGGATATGCTCGAATGCCAGGTTGCGTAATGCTCCCAACCTGAGTTTTTCATCAAGATTGACCTGCTCGATTCTTTCGTCGGGGACTCCGGGAATCTCGAAGGTGTATTCACCGTCGTTGATTATCACCAGCCGTCGGTTTGGATGGGTCTGGGCGAGGAAGCTGACGATAGAGAGAGCTGCCAGACCAGCGTGGTGGATGTCCTTGCCCGTTATCATTACGGCATGGATACGCTCGCCCGCGTCGGTGAATTCCATCCCGTCAAGAATGGGATAGTCGGCAGGATTAACGATTATCTGTTTTCTTTCCATTTTAACTCCAGAGAGGTTAGGCGTTCATCGGCTGTTCGGGCTGCCTGATGAAAATTATCCAGATTTTTGAAGGAGCCGGGGAAGTGCTGAATGAAGATACCCTCGTGATAGTTCTCTCCGTATCCATTGAAATAATCTGGTTCCTCAGGACGGCGGAGGGCGATATGTTCCTCTCTTTCCTGAGTAGAAAGGGTTGATGTTACGTGAACAAAACCTTTTTGATCATACTGAAACTTACGACAGCCAATACAGCCACAACGCTTACGCTTCCACCAATGAGCCAGTGTCTTTGGTTTGCCTTTTTTGTTGTTGACCAGAAACTCCTGCCCATAGACAGTCTCAAGGTAATTTCGCGCCCAGACAGAGTTTTTGACGAAGAACTCACCGCTGTTAAGCACTCCGTGGATTCCGGCAACACAGAAAGTCAAATCCCTTGAATGCTCAATGAACTCGTCCAACTTGCGGTGAGGTTGCATGATCACGCTGTCAACGTCAGACCAATAGAGCCAGTCGTATTCGGACAGGTGGCGCAGCATGAGAAGAACCTTAGTCCAGCCCACGGGGCGGTCGTCGAGACGCTGGTGGCTGGGCAGAAAGTCGTAACCGTGGAGGCGGCAGTAACGCTCCTTGAGCGGCAGCGATACGCTCTTCCACTCCTCCACGTTCTCATCACCGAAGCTGATCATACCGATTTTCAAGATTACTCTCCTTACAAACTCAGGTACCAGCCGAGGATGGTATCGCTGAAGAGGAATGCCACCAGCCCGCCCAGGGCGAGGAAGGGACCGAAGCGCAGCTCCTTCTTCTTCGTAATTCCCTGATAAATCGCGCCGTAGATAGCTCCGGTGAGAACAGCGATGAAGGCGGTCAGCAGCACCGCCTCCCAGCCGACGAAGGCTCCGATTCCGGCGAGGAGCTTCAGGTCGCCGCCGCCCATCGCCTCTCGCTTAAATATCACCTTGCCCAGCAGGGCAAATATCAGCAGCAGTCCACCGCCGATCAACACGCCGAGCAAACTCGAAAACGGTGTAAGCCCAAAGGGATAGAAGCTCAGGGCGAAGCCGATGATCATCATCGGGATGGTCAGCTTATCGGGAATCAGCCCGGAGCTGAGGTCCGTCGCCGCCGTGGTGAGCAGGAAGAAGAAGAGTACCGCGCCGACCAATGCCTCGAACGCCGCGCCGTAGTGCAGCAGCAGCCCCAGCCAGCCCAGTGCCATCGTTAGCTCTACCAACGGATAGCGCAGCGAGATTTTCTCTTTACAGTGCAGGCAGCGACCGCCCTGACTCAGGTAGCTCATCAGCGGCAGCTTCTCGTCGGCTGCGAGCGGCTCTTTGCACGCCGGACAGAAGCTCCCCGGGCGGACGATGGAGATGTTCAGCGGCAGCCGATAGATGAGGACGTTGGCAAAGCTGCCGAAGACCAGCCCCAGCACCAGCACGACAAAGGCGATAACGAAGAGTCCCACCAAGCTCCCGGAAGAATGAATCAGGCGAAGTTTACCATATTTGGGTAGTGGGCGTGGAGTGCGCTTCCTGCATATTTATAGGAAAGGGGCGAAGACCGATTCCCATTGAATCAGTTCGCCCCTATGGCGTGAAACAGCGATGTTGTCATATCTTGCGAGGTTTACGTAGGGGCCGACCTTTAGGTCGGCCCGTGAACACTATCTGCGTGATTTCCGACCTTATTATATTGATGAAGGGCGGACACATAGGTCCGCCCCTACAACGTCAAAATCTCGTAGATGTTGCCCCCTCTCCCCTCTGGGGAGGGGACTCGTCCCACGGGCTGGGGTGAGGGGCGGAACTTAAATCCATGATAATTTTGCGGCGGGCATTAAAATGCCCGCCCTACATTGCACGTTACCTTCGTTGCTTTCTTTCTCTTTTCTTCCTTGCCTTCGCCTGTGCGGCGACGCTACAGCCGGCGCAGCCCTTGCACGGGTCTTTGTTGATCTCCCGGCGGGCGTAGAGGATCAGCACCCCCACAGCCCCGGCGATCATCAGGACGATTATCAGCCAGCTTGGCATGGTTTTCCTCTATAGCCAGAGTGAGCCGATGAGGCGGGTCAGCCCAGCCACAGCGTAGGCGAGTCCGGTGAGGTAAAGGATGGAGAAGCCGACCCACTTCCAGGAGCCGGTCTCCCGCTTGATCACCGCCAGCACAGCCACGCAGGGAACGTAAATCAGCACGAAGACCATCAGGGTCAGGGCGGTGAGCCAGCCACCGCCGTCGCTCTGTTCGTTAAGCTCGGCGGAGATGCGCTCTTGCAGCTCGCTGCTGGACTCGTCCACCTCGCCGATCGAGTAGAGGATGCCCAGGGTTCCGACGACGATCTCCTTGGCGGCGAATCCGGCAACCAGAGCCGAGGAGACCTTCCAGTCGAAGCCGAGGGGATAGAAGACGTAGGAGAGACCGCGCCCGATGTAGCCCAGCGGCGTAACCTTCAGCCGAGCCGACTCCTCCGCCGCGCCAATCATCGCAAGCTCGGTGGTGTAGCGGCTCTCCGCCTCGTAGAGCTGGCTTGCAGCAGTGTAGAGCGATTCGTCTGCGGACAGAGCGGTGAGGCTTTCTTCAAGCTCGTTCTCAGCAGTGGCGTAATCGGCGGAGCCTTCCGCCAGCTCGTCGTCCTCTACCGTTGCGCTAAAGTCCTCGTGGGCATCGCCTACTCCCTCTGTCAGGGTGAGCAGTCCGGCGTTCTCCGCCAGCCACGGGATGTAGGGAGCTTCGACCGTTGGCGCGAAGTCCTCAACGGCGTAGCTCAGACCCAGCCCGAAGGCAATCTCTTCCTGAGTTTCGGTGAACTCTGCTACGGAGGTCAAGCGCATCTCTTCAAAGGCGGCAGGATTCTCCGGCTCGCCGGGGAAGGCGGTCAATGCCCAGATAATCACCATCGCGAAGAGGATAATCGTACCAGCCTTGCGCATGTAGAGCCAGCCCCGCTGTCCGGCATGAAGCAGGACAGCCTTCACCGTGGGAATGTGGTACGAGGGCAGCTCCATGACGAAGGGGTCGCGGTCGCCCTTGAGGATGGTGCCACGGAGCAGCTTTGCCATCACCACGGCAAGGACGATGCCCAGCAGGTAGATTCCGAAGATGATCGTTCCGGCGTAAGCCGCCGGGAAGAAGGCTCCGACGAGGAGAATATACACCGGAAGCCGCGCGCCACAGCTCATCAGCGGGACGGTGAGGATGGTTACCAGGCGATCCTTGGGGTTCTCCAGAGTCCGCGCTGCCATCACCGCCGGAACGGTGCAGCCGAATCCGATCACCATAGGAATAAAGTTCTTACCGTGAAGTCCGAGCTTGTGCATGAAGCGATCCATCACGAAGGCGGCCCGTGCCATGTAGCCGGAATCCTCCAGAATCGAAATCATCAAAAAGAGGAAGAGGATATTCGGCACGAAGACCAGCACCCCTCCGACTCCGCCGATGATGCCATCCACCACCAGGGACTGGAGCAGCCCCTCGGGAATGATCGAGGCTGCCAGTCCGGCAAGCCAGCCAAAGCCCTCCTCGATCCAGCCCATGAACGGCGCGCCCAGGGTAAAGGTAACCTCGAAGGTCAACCACATCAGCAACCCGAAGATCGGCAACCCCCAGATTCGGTGGGTCAGCACCCGGTCGATTTTCTCCGTTGTCTTGGCTCGGCCCAGGGCGTTGCGGCGGATGGTCTCGCGAATCGCCCCGGCGGCGAAGCCGTAAGCTGCCTCGTTGAAGTGATTCTCCGGTTCTTCGCCAAGGAGGGACTCCATCCGGGCGTATTCCGCCGCGACCAGCCCCTTTAGCTCTTCGCCATCCTCAAGCTCTTCGAGCTTCTGCAGATACTCCGGGTCGCCCTCCAGCAGACGAATCGCCTGCCAGCGTCTTGAACCGCCGAGGCTGACAGTCTCATGCTCCTCAAGCCAGGTAGATACCGTGGCAATAGACCTTTCCAAATCCTTACCATAGTTGACACGCACCTGTTTGTGCTTGGTCTTTCCCTCTGCCACGGCGATGACGCTCTCGATTAACCCATCGAGATTGCGCCGTTTCGTCGCTACGATGGGAACCACCGGGCAACCGAGGAGCTGAGATAGCTGCTCGGTATCGATCTTATCGCCCCGCGCCTCCACCACATCCATCATGTTCAGGGCGATTACCAGAGGCAACTCCAGCTCCAGCAGCTGGCTGGTCAGGAAGAGGTTGCGCTCCAGGTTAGAGGCATCCACGATGTTGATGATCACGTCGGGTTCATCGGAAACGATGTAGTCCCGTGCCACCATTTGATCCGGGGTCAGCGGTGAGAGAGAGTAGGTTCCGGGGAGATCAACGACCTCCAACTCATGCCCGTCCACCCGATGGGTTCCGCTGCGCTGTTCCACGGTAACGCCGGGCCAGTTGCCGACATGCTGTCGCCCTCCGGTCAGCTCGTTAAAGAGGACTGTCTTGCCGCAGTTTGGGTTGCCGGTGATGGCGACCTTCAGCTTTTTTCTTTGTTCAGCCAATTTTTCCTGACCTCCTGTATTTGAGACGTATTGCATAAATAAGCCGTTTGCAAGTTACGCTAGCCGTTCTCAACCGGAGCTTCCGAGGTTGCTGAATGGCTGTCGTCGACGAGCAGACGCACCACAACCTTGCTTGCCAACCCCCGTCCCAGAGCCAGGCGGGTTTCTCCCACGCTGACAATCAGAGGATAACGCTCTACTATCCGGGCGCGAGAACCAATGGGCAGACCAAGCTCCGCCAGGCGTTGTTTGGCACGGCGACCACCCCGAACATGGGTAACCTCAAACTCGGTATCGGCGGGCAGCTGGTCGATGTATAGTGTTGAATCTGTTTGCGTCGTCATGGGTAACCTCCCTAAAATAAGAATCTTCACTGTCATGTCGAAGGGAATGCTAACCTAACTGAGACTGTATGTCAATAGCAACTCTGTCTCAATAAGCGACGGTGCTTGTGATTTTGTGAGAGACGCTCTTCTCTCCTCGCTAGCGGGGAAGGGTGGATATGGCCAAGACCCTGCGAGAGGTTAAATGTAGGGCGGGCATTTTAATGCTCGCCGCTATCAATCGCAATTTAGCGATTATGTTGCTTCCGCTTGGAAGCTAGCACGAGGAAAAATATGCCCAGAACAGCTCTTAGCAGCATATCCCAGCTCATTAATCCCGCAATAACAAATAGAATTGACATTAGTTACTCCTTTCTGGGGTACATTTTGATTGGTCGCTTGGACAGCAACCCCACACATAGCCAAGCGAAACAAGTGTTGCAATACACCGTTTGGTGAGAAAATCACCAATATCCTTTACAGTATACCGTAGGTCAAAAAAACCCCCTTGAAGCTCAAAACTTTATCGTTTTTGCCGTCTAAAAAGAGCAAACACCTCCACTTTTTTATGTATTGTACTACAGGTCAAAAAACCCCCCGTGAAACCCCAACCCATCAAAGAGTATCTGTAAGAGAACAACGAAGGCTTATTGTCAGTTGACATTGTTAAATTGCGGATTTAGTATCGGGTGCGTCAATCTGTAGTTAAACAGGGAAAGGAGAAACCTTGATTAAAGGGCTATTACGGCTGGCGGTAGATCACGCTACGCGCTACGGTGCCAGCTATGCGGAGGCTCGCTTCCAGGATTTGCGGTCGGAGGATGTGTCGGTAAAGAACGGCATGGTTCAGACGGCGGGTCGGAGCTTTGATAAGGGCTTCGGGGTGCGGGTACTCTATAACGGAGCCTGGGGCTTTGCCTGCTCCAGCGTTCTGACCGAGGCAGAGATGCGTCGTACAGCGGCGATGGCACTGGGGATCGCCAAGGCGGCTGCCAGTGTGCGCCATGATAACGTTATCCTCGACGAACTCGATGCCTACGTGGACTACTGGAGCAACTACGATCAGGTGCGGATCAACCCCTTCAACATCCCCATCGAAAAGAAGGTGGATTTCCTCCTCGAAGCCACCAACGCAATGAAGGTGGGCGATCAGATTGCCG
>JAIOSI010000069.1 GCA_021107695.1 bacterium | reverse complement strand
CAACTCCCCCATCCCCCTCATCTTGAAGGGGCAGACTCGCGGCTGACAGTCAGGAATGAACCAGGTTCAATCCCGCGTTTCCGCTTGCATTTGTGGTAAAAAGTTTATTTTCTGTTGCTTAAAATCACCTTGTAGGGGTGAAGCTTGTCTTCGCCCTCGTTGATATACGATGACCCTTGATGCCAGGGCACGGCACGCCGTGCCCCTACGGCGGTGATTCTTAGAGTTTTGCTTTTATCTGCCCCCAGGTGGCTTTTTTAGCAATCGTATAGCGACCAACGGGAGCGGCTGCCTGCGGGCAGACCGATTTAGTTGACACCAAACGCGGGAACAACCGTCATCTTGTTATTCCTGTATTCGCGAAAGTGTGATGCAACGCACTGCGTTGCTGCTACCATTCGACCGGCTCGATCACCGGCAGCTCGGCGGAGTCCGCCATCGCCACGATGAGCCGTCCCAGGTTCTTCAGGTCGTCGAGGTGCAGGGTCTCCACGGTGGAGTGCATGTAGCGCAGCGGGACACCGAGGTTGATGGTGGGAACCCCGGCGCGGGATGTCTCTACCTGGGCTCCGTCGGTGCCGTAGGGGCTGGGCCAGAAGAGCTTCTGCGTGGTGATGCCCCCGTCTTTGGCGGCTTTCTCCGCAGCCTCGACCATTCCCGGATGACCGTTCAGCCCGTAGGTGATCGAGGGACCCTTGTTCAGCTCGATGGAGTCCTTCTCCGGTACGCCCTCGTGGCGACCCTGGTCAACATCGACAACGATTGCCACATTCGGCTCCTCGGTGTAGGTCGAGATAATCGCGCCGAGTCCAGTCCACTCTTCCTGGACGCTGGCGATGGCGTAGATGTCGTGGGAGTGCCGCTGCCGCTGGGCAACCTTCAGCGCCCAGGTGATCGCCGCCACGGCGGAACGGTCGTCGCAGCCAGCCACGGCGCGGTAGTCGCCGTTCAGCTCGGTGTACTCGGTGGGGTAGGCGACGGCATCGCCGACGCGAACCTTCTTCCGCACCTCGTCCTCTGGCAGACCGAGGTCGAGGAAGAGGTCGTCCCAGCCAACGACTTTATCCCGGTCGCCGGGAGACTGAAGGTGCGGCGGAGTCGCCCCGACCACGCCACGGAGCAGCTCGGTACCGAAGACGGTGAGAATCTGTCCCGGCAGGATGCGCTTGTCCACGCCGCCCACCATCTGCAGGCGGAGGAAGCCGCCGGACTCAATGGAATAGACCATCATGCCGATCTGGTCGAGATGACCGATTGCCGCCAGACGATGGCGTTCACCGTCAGGGGCGTCGCCGCGCTTGATACCGATGACGTTACCGACGCGATCCACGCGGAGTTCGTCAACCAGCGGTTCCCAGAGCTTGCGCACGACCTCGGCTGCCGGTGCTTCACTGCCAGTCAGACCGACGGTACTGGTCAGTTCCTTTAGTAGTTCGTTCAAGGGTGTCTCCCTTCGTGTGTTAGAAATATAAGCCTAAGCATTCTATCCTATCTCGGTATGTTTTACAAGCAACGCGGTGCGTTGCATCACCAGCTTGAAGCTGGACACACTTACGCGGCAATGAAGATAGGCAAGATAACCCTTGCGCCCACGTTGGTACTAACTAAGTCGGACTGTCCGTAGGCAGCCAGCTTGAAGCTGGACACACTTACGCGGCTACATAAATAACCTGACAATGTCTGCTCCCGCGTTTGGTTAGACATCTCGTACTACAAAGGGCGGATACACAGGTCCGCCCCTACAAACCCTGATGGATGGTATCCCCTCTTCCCTTTGGGGAAAGGGCTAGGGTGAGGGGCGGGAAGGGGCGGAATTACAAAAGGGCAGCCTGCCCCTACTTTCACATCCTCCGAATACCTGTAGGGGCGACCGTCCACGGTCGCCCGCTAAATGAGCGCAGCTCATCTGCCACGAGGATATTGCGGGGCTAAACCATTAGCCACTCAGTGGTGCTGGGGAATTAACGCTGGTTAGCGATAGCCTCCCTCCCTTAATCCCGTGGGACGAGTCCCCCCACCAGAGGGGGAGGGGGCTATTTATTACAAAGGGCGCAGCACGCTGCGCCCCTACGGTTAATATCTCTGCGCTGCTAGAGAGCTTTGATCTGTCCCCAGGTGGTTTCTTCGATGGTTGAGCCGACGTTTGTTAACACCGCGAAGAAGGCATCGAACCAGCTTTCCCAGTCATTCTGGTGCAGATTACCACCGTCCTCACACAGCCAGGCAAACAGAGTACCGCCAGGATCGTAGAACTCGACCCAGTAGGTACCCGCAGCCTCGGTATGATAATCTGCCGGATCAAGGAGAATCACTGTGTGAAATAGGTCAAATCCCCACTTATCATCGCCGGTATCTGTGTCGGTGATGTTGCCCGGATCAACGGTTACCCGCCAGAGTTCGGTACCGGGAGAACCGCCGTCGTCGGCGAAGAGAGCTACTTCCAGGGTACGGGGATGAGACCCGGAGTAGCATGTCCACAGTTCAAAGCCTTCCAGGCTGGATTCCGTGGTCAGGACGAAGTCGTCCTGTGAGTGGTAGGTGCTATAGGAGTAGGCTCCCTCGGTTAAAAGGCTGTAGTCGTAGGGATTTTCCCAGAGAACATCGGTGAGTGGTTCAAAGTTATCGGAGGAGTAGAGCAGGGGGGTGTCGAAGGTTGAGGTATCAGAAAGGATTGAACCAGCGAAGGATGCCACAACAAATAGTGTCAAAAGCATTGTCAGAACAGTTAGTTTACGCATAACGTGTTTCCCAGGTTAAGGTGAAAAGGACGGCAACTCCACGCAGGGGATACTGTCAAAGAAAAAGCTCATTGTCAATAGGGATAGGTATAATTCCGATTTCAGGGTACGGCACGTTGTGTCCCTGCGGTTGCAGATTCGACAAAGGGCGGACGCCAACTCCAATAGAATCGATCCGCCCCTGCCAGCGTATTCTGAATATCCTTCAGGGGTTAATGTAGGGCGGGCATTGCCCCATCGACAAAAATGCCCGCCGCAGATTTGTCATTTGTTTAGAACAGCCCCTGCGGGTGCGGATTTACAAAAGGGCAGGCACAAAGGCCTGCCCCTACAAACGGTTCTTTACGTAAAGCTAGAGAGCTTTTATCTGTCCCCAGGTGGTTTCTTCGATGGCGGTCTCGACGAAGGTAATGTCCAGCTCGTCGATGTGATAGATACCACCAGAATAATAACTCCAGAAGAAGCTATCCCGAGTGTCGGAATATGCCAATCCCATAGAACTGGTACAGCTAACAGGAACCGGCGTGCTACCGAGATATACCATACTACTTCCATCGAACTCGTAGAAGTAGAAGTTGAGATCATCGTAGGTGGTTACCATCACGCCTGTGTTGGCTCCGTGGGGGAAGGTGGTCAGACCGGAAAGCTGATCCTGAGGCTCACTCAGGCTGTAGAAGGCTTCTCCAACACCGGGCTGGAAGCGACATACACCAGTGCCACTGTTGGTGATCCAGGTATTGCTACCGTCAAAGTCCATTCCTCGCCCATTGCGGCCAACGGGGTTTGTTTCGGTTGACCAGCCACCACCACCACCACCTACATAAACGTGGATGTAGCTGTCGTTCCAATCATCGAAGTAGAAGGTGTAGGGGGAATCCGATACCATAGCAACACCAAAGGCACTGGGATTGGTCCAGGGATAATCTAGAGAGCTACCCTCTGCTCCGGTGTCAGGATCACATGCGTAAGTCTTATCATCCGAAGCACTACTAAAGAGCAATGCTTCCTGGGCCATATGGTAGTCCAGTCCCAGAATATGCTGGGCGTAACTACAGGTGAAGCTGTTGGTAGAGGTTACGGTAATATCCCAGTCAGCACTGTCGAGGGCTTCCACACCCATGCTGGGCGACGTGATAAAACCAGGACTGGTATTGCCATCATTGCCAAAAGCAAAGGCAGAAACAGCAAGTAGTATCAGCAGAACGGCTAGTTTACGCACGGTAATTGTCCCTTTCGGCAGGGTTAATCAGGGTTTCGGAGAGTCAGCCGCCCTCCACGAATAGCAGCCTAACATGAGAGTAGCTCTGTGTCAAACAAAAAGGGCGAAGACTATTCTCAGTGAGAATTGCTTCGCCCCTGCAACATCAAAACCTCGCACTTGTGAAACCGCGCTGCCGCTCCCTACCCCATCGGGAACCGTGCCATCTTTGTGTATGTTGGACCGCGCTTGCCCGGAACGCTCTCGAAGAGTACCACCTCGTCGCAGAACCAGCTGCCGAACTCCCGCTCCGCCCAGCGGTCGAGGAGCAGAGCCGTCCCCTGAGGACGCTTGCCCCGGCGGACTCTTGCCAGGGTGGCGTGTCCCCGGAAGCGATGGCGATCCGGCTT
>JAIOSI010000308.1 GCA_021107695.1 bacterium | reverse complement strand
TTCTCCTCGGAGCCAGCCAGATTGTAAATCGGTTCGTCGAAGTCCGCCCCGGCGAGGAGCCGGGTAACCGTTCCCCTATCCAGCGGGAACCCCTCTCCCGGTGAGTCGGGCAGAACGGCAAGGGGAACAAGTCCCTCACCGCTCAGATCAAAGCGCAGTCCGAGGTGGAACTCCAATGCGTCCAATGGGTTTAGGTGTGGCAACTGTGGTCGCGACCCCAGGGTGAAGGTTAGCTCCTGCTCAACGCCGTCTCGTCGGATTCCCAGGGCGACCTGCTCACCCGCCGACCAGTCGAGGAGCCGCAGGAGCAGCTCCGTGGGCAGGGCAAAGGGTTCGCCATTCAGGCTTAGTAGTTCGTCACCGGGAAGCAATCCGCCCAGCTCCGCCGGGGAGTTTGCCAGCACAAAGCGGACAATGGTCTGGGGAGCTTCGTCGAACAGCTCGTTGCCGGAAAGATATTGTGGAACCAGTCCCAGCCAGGGACGGCGGATGGTTCCCCAGGTCAACAGTTGCTCGGTAACCCTGCGTAGCTGCTCCGCCGGAATGGCGACAGTGCGTCCCTGTTCGGCAAACGGTCCTTCCCGCACTAGGGTCATCCCCACGATTCGCCCGGTTTCGTCAATCAACACTCCACCGGAGTTGAGCAGCTTAACCGCTGCGTCGAAGATCAGGGACTGCTCCAGCTGTAAAAAGCCGCTACGGCGGCGACCATCGGCGGCAATAACTCCGGGGGCAACCAGCAGTCGCTGATGTTCGTCCAGCCCCAGGGCAGTTACATCGCTTCCCAGCTCAAGGGTCGCGGTCTCGCCCCACAGCGCGGGCGGCGGTGGATTGTCCATCCGCAGCAGGGCGATTCCCGTTGCCCGGTCGTCGCCAACTACCGAGGCTCCGTGGCTGACGCCGTCAGCGGTCAGCACCCAGACGCTGCGCCAGCCCCGAATCGCCGCGCTGGTGGTAACCACCAGACCGTCGGCGGAAATCACAAAACCGGAGCCCCGAAGCCGGGGAGCCGGTTTCTGACTGAGGGCGGGTAACTCCTTCGGCAGGCGAATGACCAGGTCGGATTCCACCTGAATGCCGACCACGGCTCCCTTCGCGGCAAGGATCGCCTCGGAATCCGCCAACCGCGCCCCGCAGGCGACGCAGTAACGGCTCTCCTCGGTATTCTCTGCCTCACAACGGTAGCAGAGACCAGCCTGCGCCGTAACAAAGAACATCAGAAGAAGCAAGAGCGGGAGTTTAGCTGGTTGAGACATGGATTCGGCTTGGTTGAGATTGGGACACGGCATGCCGTGTACTCTTGGGTGATTGCCGAACTAGCGGGTAGGGGCGTATTGCAATACGCCCCTACAAAATCGGCAATTATTGCGAAAGTGTGATGCAACGCACCGCGTTGCCGGCTTAAAACTACTGCTGCCCCCCATCCCAGCCTTCCCCCCAGAGGGGAGAAGGAGAGAGGAATTTGGCGTCGCTAATGGCTGAGGCGGCTGGCGTTTTCCTTTTCTTCTGCCAGTTCGGCGAGGATCTCGACGGTGGCTGCTTTGGCTTCTTCCAGAGCTGCGGGGTCGTCCCAAAGGCGCAGGACTTCGGCAATCCAGGTGTCCTGGGTGATGCGATAGCGGGCGGCATCGTGGCGACCTTCAGTCCCGCCGAGCTGATTGAGTAGTTCAGCGGTGAGGGTTATGCGGAGCTGGTCAACGGTCTCTCCGGCAATTTCTCCCTCTTCAAAGCTGAAGGGTTCTTCCTGCTCCGCCATGAAGTCGCTGATCAGCATCGTCAGCCCTTCGTCGGTGAGAGCCTCAAAGGAGCCGATGGTGTTGATAGAATGGCTGAGGCGGTACTCCGTTGCAAAAGCGCGATGGTAGCCCGCCGCGACGAAACGCGCGCTGAAGGCGGTGAAGAAGACTGTCTCCAGATGAACGTCGGGGTCGATTCCCACGCCGTCGATGCAAACCCCGTCCGGGGTGTAGTAACGGGCGATGGTCAGCTTGACTGCCATGTTCTCCGGCGCGCCGGGACTGAGCGATGCCAGGGGGTAGAGGGTCTGGACGGAGCCTTTGCCGAAGGTGGTGGTTCCCACGATGATGGCACGGTCCCACGCCTTCAGCGCACCGGTAACGATCTCCGAAGCCGAGGCCGAGCCGTTATCCACCAGCACTACCACCGGCTTGTCAAAGCGATAGCCCGCCGCCGTGGCGTGGAAATTCTCCCTGCTCATTTCGGGGTTGCGTCCCTCGGTATAAACGACTAGGTCGCCGTTGTGGGAGAAGACCTCGCTGATCTCCACCGCCGCAATCAGGGTTCCGCCGGGATTGTTGCGCAGGTCAACTATCAGGCGTTCCATGCCCAGAGCTTCCAGCTCCAGCAGAGACTCGGAGAACTCGATCACGGTGTCCTCGGCGAAGTCGCTGATGCGCACGTAACCGGTGATTGCGTCAACCATGAAGTGGTCGGGGACACTCTCCACCTCGATCTCCGCCCGCGTCATGGTATAGTCAATCGAACCGGGGA
>JAIOSI010000202.1 GCA_021107695.1 bacterium | reverse complement strand
GTTGCAAACCGTCGTCGAGGAGAATCACCTCAGCGTCGGTCTCTTGGGTCAGGAGTCGAGCCGCCGCTGCCTTGATTCGACCAATCGCCACGGCGCAACGGGGCAGCTCCCCTGCCAGCCAGACCGCTTCGTCTCCCGCCTCCGTGGGATTCAGGAGGGTTGTGCCATCGCCCCGACTGACAAGCGTTGGCTCACGATGCCCTCGCGCCCAGCTTCCGCCGTAACCCCGGGTAACTACTCCCACCCTGTGTCCCCGGCGGGTAAGCTCCCCAGCAAGCCAGCGGGTGAAGGGGGTCTTGCCGGAGCCGCCCACCGCGATGTTGCCGATGCTGATGACGCTGCCGCCGAGCCGCAGCCGACTGCGCAGACCGTCGAGGAGGCGGTCGGCGTAGCTCCCCACGGCGTAGAGCCAGCCCGCCGGATGGGCGAGCAGGCGCAACAGAGGATTTTTCACAACATCAGGCATCGCTCCTCCAGGCGGCGATGTTAACACAGCAGCGCAGTGCGTTGGATCACAAGGCTGACCTTCCGGTCAGAAAAGCTGAAGAATGTCCAGGATACGCTAAAGACGGAATGTAGGGCGGGCATTTTAATGCCCGCCGTGAAGCTCTAGCGCCATCCCTGTTTCACGGACCGACCTAAAGGCGCGCCCCTACAAACCCATATGGATGCTAATTCGCAGGGGCGAATCTTGTATTCGCCCTTTTACCCCTCACCCTAACCCTGTGATGCAACGCACTGCGGCAGCATGATGCTGCACTCAGAACTGACCTTCGGTCAGAACACCTTGAGGTTGTCCGCTCCCTTCGTTCGCTATTCCAAGACAAATGCGGGGTAATGCAGCGACCAGCAAATTACACCAGGGTTTTCTGGGCGAAGCACAGCCCTGTGATGCAACGCACTGCGTTGCCTTGACTTTGGTTGATGTCGCTGGTAAACTACCCGTCCGCTGATTTGTATCGTCGAGTTACTGAGGGGTTGTCATGCGTCGTCCCCGGGTCAGAATTGTCAATATTCATCCCGATTCCCATCAGGAGTATCGAATCTCCCAGGGATTGCCGCGCTATAACTCCGAGTGGGTAGAGCTACAGAATGTCTCCGAGCTTCCGGTGAATATCGCTGGTTACTTCATCATCAACTCCGGCGGATACGAATTCTCCATCAACCTTCCCGGGCGGGAGACGTTGATTCTGCGGCGGGGGCAGTCGATGCTGGTCTTTACCGGAGAGCCGGACAGCCCGGTGGATCCGGCGCGGTGCTATATTGCCGATGAGGCGACCCGGGTCTTCCTCCAGCGTAAGGAATACATCTGGAGTGTAGATGAAGGTGTTGCCTTCCTCTACGCCAACCGTGCCGAGTATGAAAACGACCCTCAGAGCTACTTCGACTCATTTAGGTACACTCGAATGGCAAATCCGGGTTAAGGCGGCTATTATCTCGTTGGCTAGCGTCTTAATCATGACAATATTACGGAAACGATGACCACCGTAGGGGTACGGCGCGCCGTGTTCCTACAAACCCACAACTAACCCAAAACAGCATAAACGACACTCAGGAGTTACCATGCGTGCCAAGATTCACCCCAAGTATGAAGAGACCACGATCACCTGTGCCTGTGGTCATCAGACCCACACCCGCTCGACCTCCAAAGAGCTGCGGGTTGAGATCTGCTCGAACTGCCATCCCTTCTACACCGGCAAGCAAAAGATTCTCGATTCCGCTGGTCGCGTTGAGCGTTACCTGAAGAAGTACGGCATGAAGAAGGAAGAGGCAGACAAGAAATAACCGCAAGAGACCTTTGAATAACTCGTTGACTCCGACTTTTCGCTAATCCACGAGATCGTTGCAGGTGCATTAGAGTTTCTGAAACGATAACTAGTGGAGTACATTACAGAACGGCGAAAAGTGTGCAAAGACCGGACGTACGAGATCAAAGGTTAGTTATGCAAAAGTCTCCGGAACCTTCCGGGCGGCTTAACGTATCTCTTGTTCACCTAACCTTTGTATGCCTGCTTTAAGGAGCTTTCGATGAAACGGTATCTACTACTCGCGCTGATGCTGATCCTTGCAGCGGCGTTCCTGTCTGCCTGTGGCGACGACACTGCCGAAGGTGAAGTGCCTACCAAAGCCACCATTGGCGAGCCAGTGCTGGACTTCGAGGCAAAGGGTCTCGACGGTGAAATGTACAAACTCTCCGACTACGACGGCGATGTTATCTTCATCAACTTCTTCGCCTCCTGGTGCGACCCCTGCCGCGAGGAAATCCCCCACATGCTCGAGCTGGCGCACAAGTACGGAGATCAGGGTTTCACCCTGCTCTTCCTTACCGAGGATACTACCGAGGCGACGGCACAGATCATCGTGGACGACCTCAGCATGGATCAACCGGTGCTGCTGGCGGGTATGGAGCCTTTCGTTTCCAACGACCCCGCCTGGGAGTTCTACATCCACACCGGGATTCCGACCACCTTCATCGTCGCTCCTGACGGTAAGCTGGTCAGCGTTCTCGTCGGCTCGCAGTCCAAAGAGACCTTCGAGAAGGTTATTACCGACAACCTGCCTGAGTAACTATTTACGAAAACAAGGGGTCGTTTCGGCGACCCCTTTCTTAAAAGGAAGTATATGCGTATTTTCTTAACTACCCTGCTGATCGCCGGGCTGTTCCTGCTGGCTGCCTGCACCGAGGAACCTCGACCAGAGACAGAAATTACCGACACCACTGAATCCGGCACCGACGCAACCCCCAGTACCACCGATAACACCGCCGACTCCGTCGAGGCTCTCAATGTGTCCGGTCCCACCCTGGACGGGGGACATTTTGACCTCTCCGAGCTGCGGGGTAAGGTCGTCTTCCTTAACTTCTTCGCCACCTGGTGTCCGCCCTGCAAAGCAGAGATTCCCGATCTGAACCGCCTGAGCAAAAACGAAGCAACCCAGATGGTCATCGTCGGCATCGGTGAAGACCAGAACGCCGCCGACGTACTGCCCGGTTTTGTCGCCGAGATGAACATCGACTATCCGGTCATCGCCTACGACCAGCTCGACAACTTCCGCGAAGTCCTCGGCTACTACTACCATGAGGCGATTCCCTCCACCTTCGTTATCGCCCCCGACGGCAGCTTCGGCGAGGTCATCACCGGCTCGCGGGACTACGCCACCTTCCTCGCCCTCATGGAGAAATACGCCAACTAAACTACCCACAGGCGCGAACCGAATCAGTGAGATTGGTGTTCGCCATGAATACGTAAGGTGTAAATGTAGGGCGGGGATTGCTTCATCGGCAAAAATCCCCGCCGTTAAAGTATCAGGAGTTTAGGATAGCCTCGCCTCTTGTCATCCAGACGATTTTGAGTTAGCCTTCCCCCTTCTGAGAGAACTACGCAATAACCATAACCTGGGGACAACCATGCAAGCCATCGTTAAGCCGCTGACCGAGTACGAGCTGCACTTTGCCGGAACCAGTGAGTTCGAGCCGAAGCGCGCCCTCATCCGGCTCAAGCACCTGAGTAAAACCGTTGGCTGGATCATCTTCTTTGATGACGAACTGATGACCACCGACCGTCGCAACAACGATGAAATCATCATGTACCAGTCGGTTGACCGCCTGCCGCTTATTCTTGACCTTCTTCGTGGTGAGGATGAGCTGTTCCTGCACTATCATCGCGGCTGTGCTTATCTTGCCAACACCGAGACCGAGCCGATGGACGACCCCCTCCACCCACCAGCCTAAACACAGAACAGACAAAGGGCAACCATCGGTGGTTGCCCTTACGATATCGTGAGAATGTTAATCCGTAAGGGCGCAGCGTGCTGCGCTCTTTTTAACCCCCATTGTCGTTTCACGGACCGACCTAAAGGTCGGCCCCTACAACGTTTACACCAGATTTACGAGCGACCAGCAGGAGGCAGCTTAAAGCTGCACATAGAGCTGGGCTTCGCCCAGAAAACCTTAATATCACCCGCTGGAAATTCACTGACCTGCTACTGGTCGAAAATGCAGGGATAAGCGTTACCAGTTTACAGGTTAGCTGCGAAGGTGTGGTACAGCGCACTGCGCCGTTATCGGCTTAAGACAAAGCGGCGGGTTGCCTGGTGATCCGGCGTGGTCAGGGTGTAGAGGTAAACCCCGGCGGGGAGGGCATCGTCAAGCTGCCAGGTAATCTCGTGAGAGCCAGCGGTCAGCTCGACCTTGGCGACGGTGGAGACGCGTCGCCCGGCGAGGTCGTAAACCGTTAGCTCCACCCGTCCTGGAGTAGCGAGGAAGAAGGGGAAGCTGACGCTCTCCGCAGCGGGGTTGGGGTAGCAGAAGCCGAGGCTGGAGGTCGCGCCGGGAATGGCTCCGTTACTGGCTGAGAGAACGAAGCTGGGGGAGAGGTAATGCTCGCCACCAGAGTCGAAAAGCTCCAGACGGTAGTAGCAGGATTCCTCTGGGGCGGTGGTATCGAGCCAGGCACGAGCGGTGGAGGCGAGCAGCCGGGAGTTGAGCCTTAGTCGGTTGTCGTCGCCATCGTAGCGGAAGAGGTTGATTCCAATGCCGTTGTCGAAGCCGTCGAGCTGCCAGCGCAGCATCGCGCCATCTTCATTACGGTCTGCCCGGAACTCGCCCCACTCCACCGAGCCGAATCCCAGTTCAGAAGCGGCGTCGAGAGCCTGGACAATCCCGTGACCGTAGATGTTGTCCTGGTTGTCGTGGCGGGTACCTGTGTCCATCAGCACCTGGCGGATTTCCGCCACCGTTGCCGAGGGGGCAATTTGCCGCAGCAGAGCCAGCACCCCGCCAACCAGCGGCGTGGAGAGGCTGGTTCCGTTGGACCAGGAGTAGTCGCCTGTTCCTGAAGCAACCGGACAGTGGGTGTCAACCCCGGTGGCGCAGACCTCCGGCTTCTGCCGTCCGTCCGCTGTGGGGCCGTTGGAGGAGAAAGGGGCAATAGTGCCGCTGCTGTCCACGGCACCGCAGGAGAGTATCCGATCGCAATCCGCAGGGGAGATAAGGGAGGGATTGTCGGGGTCGTAGTGGTAATCGTTACCCATTGCCGTGGCGACGAGCATTCCATTGTCCACCGCCCAGTTTACAGCCAGAGCAACGACGGTGGTCTTACCATCGAGGTCTTCGTAGGGGGTATCGGGGTCGCCGGGATACCAGCGGTAACCCAGAGAGCTGGAGGCAACCTCGGCTCCAAGTCCCTCTCCCCACTTGATTCCCAGCTCGTAGTAATACTCTTCGATGGGAGTTTCACCAGCCACATCCTCGGTCTTGGCGAGGAGGAAGCTGGCTCCGTAGGCGGGACCGTAGTGAACGCCGTCCTCGTAGCCACCAAGGGTTCCCCAGGTGGCGGTACCGTGATTCCAGGCATCACCGTGATCGCCGGATTCGTTGTCAACGTCGTCATCATCGTTGACAAAGTCGTACTCATCAACCAGATCAACATTGGCGAAGGCGTTGTGGTCGGTGCGGAATCCGGTATCGAGCATCAGCACCGTTACACCGGAGCCATCGTAGCCGAGGGCGTGAAGCTCGTCCACTTGAATCTGCTCCAGCTGACCAGCGGAGTCGCCGTAGTCGAGATAGGGAGCCATTTCGCCCAGTCCCAGGGTTACGGAATGCGCCACCGGCTGGAGCAACCTTACGAAGGACAGCTCGGCGACCTCGTGAAGCTGTGCCTCGGTTGCAGTAACGATGGCGGCGTTAGCGATGGTAGAGTTACCGTGGAGCGTCATTACCAACCCTTCCACAGCGGAGAGATACTCGGTATTGACCGGAAGGTCGCGTTCGTCGGCAAGGTCAAAGGCTCCCCGTTCCCGCTCCCGTCGAGTACGCTGTGCCGAGTTCATCTCGGCAACGAAGGTTGCCAGCTCCTGTTCCACTTGAAGCTCGGAGTCAAAACCCCGATCGGCAAAGAAGACCCACGCCTCAATGGTCTCATCGAGACTTAAGGAGGATAGCTGATACACCAACGCAGGGTGAATCTCCGCCTCGGCGGCAAAGAGCAGAGCGGGAATCAGCAGGATGAGCAGATTTTTCTTCATGTCGTACCTTTCTGTGATAATTGAAGTTTTTTGAGATATCCTCAGTTCGTGCGTATAATAGCTGATAATTTCCCCCGGCGCAATGTTGATTACGGACAGATGTGTTCATTGCGTTGACAATCTCTCTACTTAGTCAGTACACTCCCCCACGAGGGATGACTGTTTCAAAACAGTGTGAGGTGTAATATACGCGTAACCTTGATATTGTTGTTGGCGGCGGGTCTCTGCCTGGCTGCTACCGGCGGTCCCGACGGCGGTGGCTACTACTGGTACGATCAGGAAGAGAGCCATACCTTTTTTGCCGATAACTGGATCGATATCTCCAGCACCGACACGCTTATCGGCTCGGCGGATGATACATATTGGCTCGCAGGATCGCTGGGCTTCGACTTCGTTTTCTACGGCGAAGACCGCGACGATGTCTACATCGGCTCGAACGGTGTTGTCTACTTTGTCGATATGTATCTGGGTCGAGGGTTTACTCACTTCCCCACCCTCAACTCCTGCTTCGTTGACTCTGTAACCGCGCCCTGGTGGTGCGACCTCGACGCCACCGACGAGGGAGCGATCTATTATCAGGAGTTCGACGACCACTTTGTCGTGATGTTCGACAATATTCCTCCCTGGGAGGATACCAAGGGCAAGGCCGCCTACAACGTTACCGCGATCCTCATCGGCTGGGAATCCACCGACGGAAGCACCGACTCCGACCTCGCCTTCCTCTACAACTCCTCCTGCGAGGAACCCAACGGCTCCATCGGGATGCAGGGCGATCGCAGCACCGGCACCGAGCTACAGTATATGCCGATTACCTGCGAGCCGGGAGATTGGTATCTGCTGACCACCAGCGATGCTCCCTTCTCTGCCATCGAGGAAAGCACCTGGGGGCAGATCAAAGCGAGTGTTGAGTAATCTCAGATGCGAGTACCTACTGATAAGCAAAAGCCCCCAAACGGGGGCTTTGTTACTGATGTACGGTCTAGTCCTCGGTCAGATACAAAGTAACCCAGGTCGTACTTCCATAAGGAGCCGTGTGATAGAATGTGCCAGAGCTTCCACTGTAACCAAAGCCGTAAACTCCAGAAACAGAATATGTTGTATTCCAATATCTTAAACCAAAGTCAAAGTATCCGTTCGCATCACAGGTAGTGGATGCAACTAGGCTAATGTCACCATCATGCTTCCAAAGCTTGATGTTATTGACCATCGTACCGTTGACGGGTTCCCAACTACCATCATCCCAATAATAGGCTCTTCCAGCGATACTGCCATAGGGCGGTACCGCCAGTCCATCATCGGTCTCGCTGCTTATTGGCTCGGAGCAGGCGGTGAGGAAGAGCGCGCCGACGATTAAACTCAGCGCGGCGAGGAGCAGGGTTAGTTTCTTCATTGAAACTCCTTGAGAAGGGTGAAAATGGATTTACTTCGTCCTCACGCGAGGACAGCTCTACTACTATAAAAAAATATCCAGCATGTCAAGAACTATTTTAGCTATCTTTGATAATCACATCTATCCAGCATATGAACTAATCTCAGATTATAGCTATTATTGAACATTTGACAATCTAACATCCAAACAGGCACCCCGCAGGATGCCTGTTGTCTACATACTTTCTCTAGTCCAGAGAAAGTAGAATATCCGTATCGTAGTTATATACGTGCCCGAACGTACCTGAGTTATCAGAGAGGTCTCCGTATGTTCCTGTTATAAAATATGTTCCAGTTGGTCGCTGCCCGAAACTATATTCACCATCCACGCAGACAGTAGTGGCAATAGCCGTTGGAAGCTGAGATATATCGTGTAGTGTAATAGTATTTATCTCATTTCCTATTAGTATTTCCCAACTATCACCATCCCAATATTTGCCATCTCCATGTATTTCCGGCACAGCTGCCAGCCCGTCATCGGTCTCGCTGCTCATTGGCTCGGAGCAGGCGGTGAGGAATAACGCGCCGACGATCAGGCTCAGCGCCGCGAGGAGCAGGGTAAGTTTTTTCATGGTTCTCCTTCGGTTGGAGGTGAACTCGTTTGATTACCCCTGGGAGGGTGAGGTAAGTATTGTTAATTTGACTGCCAACGAGCAACAGACTATTAGTAGCGTTTGAGATAATTCTGTAACTAATTTGCAGCTGAGTTTTTGTAACAACTCAACCTTACTCATAAGTTTGCTCCTGCGCCTATGTCTCGATAAGCTCGCAGGCTGTTTCTTTGGCAATCCTATGCTTGAAGCCTACCGTCTGGTTACTTACAATCCCTTCGATTTCGACTTTGTTCAATCATTCACAGCGGGCTTGTAGGGGCGTTTTCGAACCCCTAAACCTCAACCCCTTAACAGCAACCATTCACCAACGAAGTAGAGGAGACAGATGGGCGACGCACGGGCAAATCCTGCTCCGCTGGGCTTGATGGGCTTTGGCATGACCACCATCCTGCTCAACATCCACAACGCCGGGTTCTTCCCGATGGATAACATGATCCTGGCGATGGGAATCTTCTACGGCGGTCTGGCACAGATCATCGCCGGCATCATGGAGTTCCGCAAGGGTAACACCTTCGGCACCACCGCCTTCACCAGCTACGGTCTCTTCTGGCTCTCCCTGGTTGCCATCGTGATGATGGGCGGCGACCGGGTCTTCATGGGCTGGTACCTCTTCCTCTGGGGACTGTTCACGCTCTATATGTGGATAGGAACCTGGGGCAAGAACCGGGCGATCCAGTTCGTCTTCCTCTCGTTGACGGTTCTCTTCTGGCTGCTGGCGATTGGGCATTGGTTCGAGATGGGCGCGCTCTTCAACCAGATCACCGGCTTCGAGGGTATCATCTGCGGAGCCTCCGCCTTCTACCTGGCGGCGGCGGAGGTCCTCAACGAGGCAAAGGGACGCACCGTCCTGCCGATCGGCGTGATTAAGGCAAAAAGCGAATAAGCTGCTTTTGCACCAAAACCCGTAGGGACACGGCATGCCGTGTCCCTACGACGAGGCACTGTGTTGCCTGGAGGTTCTTCATGAAGACGAAACTGGTTATCCTCGCCATGCTGTTGCTTGTCGCAGCAGCTCTTGCTACGGTGGAGGCTCCCGCCGAGCCGACCGGACAGGGAGCGGGTCAGGGCCTCGGTCAGGGACAGGGCGAACAAGCTGGTCTCGAAGCCGAAGAAGCTGCGGCTGTAGAAGGGGAAGAAGAACACGAACACGAAGAGGTGGAGGGCGGCTCGATGTGGCCGGTTTACCTTCGCTTCGGAGTGCTGGCTCTGCTGGCTCTGCTCGGTGGGCTGCTCTTCGCCAAAGGGCTGATGACCCGCAAAGTAAGCGTCATCTTTGGTCTGGGGGTTGTGGCACTGATCGCCTTCATCTGGACAGACATCGGCGGTCATCCCAGCCTGCTCTGCTCTGTGCGCAATCCGCTGGAGGCACCAATACTGGGGCGGGAGATCGGCGCGCTCTTTTACATCTTCCCCGCCTTCTTCCTGCTGCTGGTCTTTGTATTCAACCGCTCCATCTGCGCCTTCGGTTGCCAGGTCGGCAGCCTTCAGGAGGCTCTCTACTGGCTGGCGAGTCCATTGCGCAAGAAGCTGGGGATTAAGACGCACCTCCGTCTGCCACCCTGGCTGACTTTGGTTACCCGGATACTCTTCGTTGGGTCGAGCCTCTGGCTTCTTGGCAGCATCGGTTTCTCGCTGATGAGCGAGTTCAACCCCTTCCACGCCTTCGAA
>JAIOSI010000129.1 GCA_021107695.1 bacterium | reverse complement strand
AACTGTTCGTCAACATTGAAGCGGTCGAAGTAGCTGTTGATTGTTTCGCGGAGTTTGGCGGTGAGGTGATCCACTTCAGACAGGGCGTTCCTGCGCAGGATCTCCAGCTCCTCCACCGTAATCTCGATTTTAGTCATCGCTCCATTCCTTTGTCCGAATGTGATGATTTTGTGTTTGCTCTTAGCCTCTGAGGACTCCATTAGCATTGTAGCCAGAATTGTTAGTCTTGTCAATAAAATGGTTACAAAAGAGAGGATAAATCGTCCCTGAGTAGTCAGGCAACTTTTGAACGGAAATCAACGTACTGGAATCCTGCGGATGTTACCGTTGAGGCAGTCGCCCCTTGTCTCTGACTGGCGAAGTCAAGACTTATTCAAAGGTCTGGTTGCGATGGTTTCGCTGGGCTAAACATTCCTCGCAAATCTAAGGTATAATGACCGCCGTTCTCTCAGACCTCACCCTCACAAAGGACACCTCCATGCGTTCTTTCAACCGCTTTATGTTGCTTCTGCTAATTCTTTCCCTCTCCGGCTCGGTACTGGCGCAGCGGGTCGTGCGTCAGGAACTGGACAACGGTCTAGTTGTTGTCGCCCTGGAGAACCACTCCAGCCCCACGGCGACGGTGCGGGTTTACGTTCGTACCGGAGGAGCCTACGAGGGCGAGTATCAGGGAGCTGGCATCAGCCACTTCTACGAGCATCTCCACGGTGATGCCACCACCACGCTGGCAAAAGAGGAGATTAGCATCTGGGATGAGTCCCTCGGCGGAGCCTCCAACGCCTGGACCTCGAAGACCACCACCTGTTACTACCAGGTTACGACGGTGGAGTTCTTCGACAGTCTGGTAGAGCTGATGGCGGAGACCCTGCTGCGTCAGGACTTCAACGACGAGGTGATCACCAGCCAGAAGGGGATCATCACCAAAGAGATCAACATGAACAACGACGAGGCCCCGACCCGGCTCTACTACCGCTTCCTTCATACACTGTATCCAGACAGCCCCGTCTCCGATCCTATCCTCGGCTATCCCGATATGTTCATGGCGGTAACCGAGGAAGACCTGCGGGATTACTACGGCGAACGCTATACCCCGGACAATATGGTCGTCGTAGTCGCTGGCGACCTCTCCGCCGAAGAGATGATCGCCAAGGTGAAAGAGGAGTTCGGCGATGAAGTACCGTCGGGGATTGAGCCACCGACGATTCCCTCACCGGAACCGCTGATGGGGCCGCGCTACAGCGTGGAGTACAGCACCTTCGACACCGTTCAGTTTGCCTTCGGCTGGCGCACCGTTCCGCTTTGGGCAGAGGAGCTTTACCCTCTGGATATTCTGATGAACGCCCTCTCCCACGGACGCTCCAGCCGCCTCTATCAGGCTCTCCGTGAGGAACGCGCCCTGGTCTCCTCGGTAGATGTCTCCAGCCATACTCCGACCTATGACGCGGGCAGCTTTGCCGTTTATCTGGCAACGGAGCCGGAAAAGCTGGCAGAGGCATACGCGGTCGCCTATGACGAAGTGATGGCGATGCGCGATGAGCTTCTGAGCGACGAAGAGCTTGAACGGGTGAAGAACGGTTTCCTGGCGAATCACCTCTTCTACAACGAGGAGCTGACTGACCAGGCATCGCAGCTCGCTTCCGACGCCCTGCTGGGCGACATCGAGTTCTCGACCCGCTACGTGGAGGGTTGCCACGGCGTAACCGCCGAAGAGGCACGAGAGGCAGCCCGGAAGTATTTCTCGCCGGATAACCTCTTCGTTACCGTCCTCTGGCCCGCCTCCTCAGGTGAGTTCGACCCGGCTTTCTTCGGAGAGAATCTGGAGCTGGTGGAGAGCGGTCTGAGCGGAGAGAAGGTCGGCTACGCTGGCTGGCAGGAGTCGCTGGGTACTGTTGAGCATGGCGACCCGGACAGCTACTTCGTCTATCAGGGCTTATCAACCGCGATGGTCTCTAACGAACACCGCTTCGACCACTCCAGAGTCAACGACCTGGCGGTGGATTACCCCGCCACCTGGGAGTTCGACCTCTACGAAGCTGGTGAAGGTGGCGAAATCGAGCTGTTCACCCTGGACAACGGGCTGCGGCTGATGGTGCTGGAAGACCACAGCATCGGCTCTGCCACCGTGGGGGCGTTGATTGACGGCGGCCTGCGGGCGGAACAGCCCGGTGATGCCGGGGCAATGAGCCTGATCGCCCGACTGCTCCTCGGTGGGACAGAGAGCCGGACGAATGAGGAGATCAACCTGACTCTGGAAGAACGGGGTGGCTTTATCCATTCCTCCACCAGTCGAGACTATGCACAGCTTTCTGCCAAGGTTCTGGGCGAAGACGCACCGCTGGCTCTGGAGCTAATCACCGACTGCCTGCGCAACTCCACATTCCCCGCCGAACGAATCGAGCTGGAGCGGGAGAAGATGCTGGCAGAGCTTGCCGTACAGAAGGACGACCCCTTTACCCAGGCGTTCAAGGTAGCACGGAAAACCTTCTTCGGCGAACATCCCTACGGACATCCCTATCTGGGCGAGGAAGACTCGCTGGTCGCATTAGACCGCGATGACCTGCTCCGTTACCACGACGAACTGTTGAATCCAGAGAAGATTATCCTGCTGGTCAGCGGTGCTGTGGATTCACTCTCGCTCTATCAGCAGCTTGAGGAGCTTTGGGGCGACCTGCCTCGGAGCAGCGTCAAATCAGCCGATCCCGGCAATCCCCAGTTCTCCACCGAGGAACAGAGCATCACCATCCCAACGGAGCGGGAGCAGACCGTTCTCTGTTGGTACTGGCCCGGCTACAAACTTGATGATGGCAAGAACTACACGATGCACCTCCTCGATTCCGTCCTCTCCGGGGTCTATCTGCCCAACGGTCGGCTGCACTCTTACCTCCGGGGCGAGGGGCTGGTTTACGCCGTCCACGCCTTCGGTCAGTTCACCTTCAAGCCCGGAGCCTTCATCATCTATCTGGGTACGGAGCCGGGGAAGGTCGAGCGAGCCGCCGAGATCGTCCGCCGGGAGCTTGACCTGATTGCCAGCGAGGCGGTTCCCGCCGACGAACTGGAGCGGGGCAAGACGATGCTCAAGGTCAGCCGCTTTGTCTATGACCTCTCCACCGCCTCGGCGCGGCTTAACGAAGCCGCTTACTACGAGCTTGCCGGACTGGGCTACAGCTTTGCCGATGACTTCGCCGAGCGGATTGACGAAATCACCGCCGAGGAGCTGCGCAGCTTCGCAGACGAGCTGCTGAGTCAGCCCTTCACCTTTGTTCAGTACGGCAACCTCTAGCATTTCAATGAGTTAAACGAGGATGCTCTATGTCTCTCTGGTCCGCTGTTGTTGTGATCGCCTTCCTGGGCTGGCTCGGTTCGCTCTTCGGCTTCATCCGCCGCGCCCTGACCCCGGAGGCGAAGCTGATTGTCCCGAAAGCTCTATTCTGGGGCGGGCTGGTTGTCCTCTGCTGGGCGGGCTGGATCGTCGGGCTGCTTAACGCCTGAAACCTCCATAAACCCAGCTGAATGTAGCTACCGACAGAGCCGACCATAAAAAGGTCGGCTCTGTTTATTTCTCATCAGGTTTTGTAGGGGCGGACCTATGTGTCCGCCCTGTTATCGTCTATCCCTTAACACCCCGTGCCACGGTGTAGCCTCTCGGTGCGTCGAGCCAGTCAATCTCGCTGAAGTAGCGTTGCAGGGTCTCCTCGAAGGGCATCCGCTCCTGAAAGACCACCCACAGCTCTCCGTCGCTCTTCAGCAGGCGATGGCTCGCCTCGATGAACCGCTCGCCGAGGCGATGGCTCGGCTGCGCCCCTTCGTGAACCGGCAGGTTGCTGATGACCGTGTCAAAGGAGCCGGAAAGGTCTTCGCCGACATTAGCAGACACCACCGTGGCGTTGGGATAGTCGCTCAAGGTTCGTCGGGCTGACTCCACGGCAAGAACGGAGGAATCCGTTGCCACGACCTCAGCGGCTCCGTGTTTCGCTGCCGCCAGAGCCAGCACCCCGGCACCACAGCCGAGGTCAAGCACCCGCAGGTCAGCGTAGTCGTTGGGCAGCCACTGGAGCAGAGCCTCGGTTCCGTTGTCGAGGTGTTTCCAGGAGAATACCCCGGGCTGGGTATAGATTGTCCCGATACCCTCGACCTCATATGCCGCTTCCGGCTCGGTTGGTGGAGTTGAACCTGCCAGTGGTTGACGACACCGCCAGAGGCGGCAATGCCCCCGACTCACATTCTCGACCTCCTCAAAGAGCGAGCGCAGGGTTTTGCCAAAACCCTTGATCCCACCCTTATTCTCTCCGGCGAAGAGCAGCTCGCCTTCTTTCGACAGATGTGCCGCCGCCCATCCGAGCATCCGCCGTCCCCGTTCCCGATCCTTCGACAGGCGCAGGATAATCCGTTCCCACTCAGCTTCAGCGGGGAAGGCTCGCTGCTCTCCGCGAAGATCGTCAACAAGGTTCAGGCGGGTGAGGTCGTCCTCAACCCAGGTTAGCTCTCCGCCCCGTTCCGTCAACCGCAGCAGCAGCTCCGCCTCTCCCGGCTCCCACGCCAGCAGGCTGCCCGCGCTCTCGCCCAGAGCTTCCAGCAACAAATCTCCCACAACACTGAGCATCGTTCAGCCTCTCTTCGCTCTTGTCAGAAGGACACGGCACGCCGTGTCCTCGCAAGTCTTAATTTGGTAAAACTTACCTTAGTATCGTCCGCCGATTGCGCCGAGAAGCAGCCGTTCCAGCTGCTCTTGCGTCAAGCCCTCCGCCGCTGCGGTCTCGGTCAACCAGGTGTTGTACTCTTGGTCTGCTTCATCGGGAGTCAGTTCGTCGCTCTGAATCTGACCGGAGAACTGACTGAGTATTGCGGTGTTCTCTGTTACCAACGTGTCAAGGCGAGCCTGAAGCTCCGTTGTCAATTCCTGACCAGCCAGAATGTCCGCGAAGCTCCCGGCGACCTCAAGCGGTTCAACGGCGACAACCTCGTCGTCGACAGGATTCGGAGACTCACCGCCGCAGGCGATGCTGAGAATCGTCCCCATCAATAGAAAGAGGAAGATGCCGATGGCTATCTTGTAAAACTTTGTCAGGTCAATAGCCATTGAAAGTGCCTCGGCTCATGCCTGTTGTTAACTGCAAGCGGTCGAGATAGCGAGCCAGCAGATCAACCTCCAGATTGAGCAAGCGTCCCGGGGTCATCGCGCCGATGGTCGTTACGGAGGCGGTGTGGGGAATCACGCCGACGGAGAACCGCCTCGCTCCCGCTTCGATCACGGTGAGGCTCACGCCGTCCAGCGTTACCGAACCCTTCGGGGCAATGTACCGTGCCAGCTTCTCGTCTTCAAGGAGTAACTCCAGCCGCCATGCCGCGCCGTCCGGTCGCTTCTCGGTCAGCCGAACCGTTCCATCCACATGACCAGCGACCAGGTGTCCGTCCAGCCGCGCCCCCAGTTGCAGGGCTGGCTCCAGATTCACCTTCGCGCCAGTGGTCAGCTTGCCGAGATTGGTCTTCCGCATGGTCTCGTTCATCGCCTCGGCAATGAAGCCGTCGGGGCTGACCTCCACCGCCGTCAGGCAGGCACCGTTAACCGCCACGGAGCCACCCACCGTCAGCCCCTTCGCAGAGAGCGGAGCGGTAAGCTCAATCCGCGCCACGCCGCCGGGAGTAAGCGAGCGGATCGTTCCAACCTCGGTGATGATTCCGGTAAACACGCACTTCTCCGACGATTAGAGGTAGAGCTTCAGACCAATGATCACTCCCCAGACAACCCCTGCCACCGTCGCCCAGAGGTAGTCCAGTCTGAAGGCTCCGCTGTAGCTACCGTCGTCCTCGTTGCTTTTCCGGGCTTTGTAGATGAAGAACGCCATCGGAAGCAATCCGGGCAGCAGGAAGAGCGGGTTGAGCTGTACCGCCAGCACCGTGCCAACGAAGACCGCCAGCCCGCTGAACATGAAGCTGTAGCGGTAATACTCGGTAAAGAGCTTGCGCTGGAAGCCCTTCCGCAGGGTCTTATTGGCGAACCAGACGAAGATCGCCGTGGAGTAGGTTGACATCAGGACTCCGCTGAGCAGATTGATAAGGTAGTTATCTGCCCAGAGCCGCTCCAGCCAGGCGGGAAGCCAGCCTGCAATCGGCATGTCCGCAAAGATCAGCGTCAGCCCGATGAGGGTGGCGATGTGGAAAAGTTGGTCGCCGATGAACGCCCAGAGGGTTTTCTTCTCGATCATGTCGAAGAAGCCGTGGGCAAGCTGCACCACAATCACCCCGCCGACGAACCAGAGATTACCCAGCCAGGGCAGGCAGAGTAATAGCGTTACGACGAGGTGAATCCCGGCATGAACAAAAACCCCCCAGCGTTTTTCGTAGCGCAGCCGGAAGATTCCACTGGTCTGAAGGGGATAGTCGGCGATCAGGAAGGCAAGAATCAGTCGGTAGAATAGCAGCATAATTGTTGTTGGAATCCTTGATGAAGTTGGATTAGTGGGCTGGAATGAATATCTGAGTTTTGAAAAAAATATCGCAACGAGTCTTCATAACGGAGAGTCTCTCTCGCTTAATTCACGCTATTATCGGGGGATATTACCATTTTCCTGAAACTAAATGCAACAGGAAATTAGTGAGTGGAACCT
The DNA here is from genome assembly GCA_021107695.1 of bacterium. Taxonomy (GTDB): domain Bacteria; phylum RBG-13-66-14; class RBG-13-66-14; order RBG-13-66-14; family RBG-13-66-14; genus JAIOSI01. Next base: position 5,226 of record JAIOSI010000129.1, on the reverse strand, counting down.
CCGCAGCCTTTACTTTGCAGAAATATTACCAAAGGTGAAGTAGCCGGGCGACCAACGGGATCGTGTACGTGGGAATAACCTCAGGAATATCTTATCCCGCTCTCGCGAAAGTGTGATGCAACGCACCGCGTTTTTACGAGCATGGTAAGTTGGTAGCGACCAACGAGAGCATACACGCGGAAATGACCTCAAAAACGTCTTATCCCGCTCTCGCGAAAGCGTGATGCAACGCACCGCGTTGCTATTTTACGAGCATGGTGTGGATCGGCTCCCAGTCGTCATTGGGTGGGTTGGCGTAGAGCGCGCGCACCTGAGTCAGGTAGGACTTGCTGGGACCATCTTCGGGGAAGTCGGCGGCGAGGGCTTTGAAGTATTCGAAGGCTCCTTTGAAGTCGGCTTTGGAGAAAAGCTCCATGCCGCCAGCAAAGCGTTCCAGCAGGTCAGCGAGGCGATCGTCGGGGGTTCCGAGTCCGAGAAGCTCGTAACAGGTTACCGGCTCGTTTTTGCCCTTGACCCGGAAGGAACCGAGATTCCGCAGGATGAAGCTGTCCATGAGGCGTTGCTTTGTGAACTCGCTGATGATGATGCTGGTATCGAAGACCTTGTTGAGCGGCTCCAGCCGCGCGCCGAGGTTGACGTTATCGCCCATGACGGTGTAGTCGAAGCGGCTTCGAGAGCCCATATTGCCGACGATCATCTGCCCGGAGTTGACTCCGATGCGCATGGCAAGCTCCGGGCGACCGAGCTTCGCCCAGTCAACGTTGAGCTTCTTCAGGCAGCTGATCATTTCTAGGGAGGCGTGGCAGGCTGCGTCGGCGTGGTGTTTAAGGGGAATCGGCGCACCGAAAAGTCCCATTACCGCGTCGCCGATGAACTTATCCACCGTGCCGTTCTGGTCGAAGATGATGTCTGCCATCGGGGTCAGATAGTCGTTCATCAGCTTGACGAGGGCTGCCGGTTCCATCATCTCTGAAATCGAGGTGAAGCCCTTGACATCGGTAAAGATGACGGTCAGCTCGCGCTTGTCTCCACCCAGTTTCATCAGTTCGGGATTGTCGATCATCTCGTCAACGACCGCTGGCGATACATAGTGCTGGAAGGTGTTCTTGATTTTACGCTTGCTGCGCTGCTCGAAGACGTAGTGATAGCCGACCACAGCGAGGAGTCCGGCGACCATACCCACGCCGGGGCGGACAAGCTCCAGCCAGAGATCCTGGGTATTGAAGAGCCAGAAGGCGGCGAGAATGTAACCGATAAGCAGGAGGACAACAATTGGTGCCGCCAGCCACCAGCGCAGGTAGCTGACCAGGAAGCAGACCAGCAGCGTTAATCCAATGAAAATAAGGATAGAAAGGAGCGGGTCGAGACGGATGAGGTAGTTACCGGAGAGCATGTTGGCAATCGCCGTGGCGTGGATCTCCACTCCGGGGTAAGCGTTGGAGTAGGGTGAGGAGATGAAGTCGAAGAGGCTGCCCGCGGTTCCACCAATCAGGACGACCTGATTATGGAAGTTGTCGTGGATCTGCCCCGCCTTCTCGCTGGCGGTCATGTCGTCTCGGATTGCCAGGTACTGGAGGTCGGTAAAGGAGAAGTAGCGGAAGCTGCCCTCCTCGGACTGTCCCGACGGTCCGAGATAGTTGAGTACCAGCTCGGCGTTATCCGTGGTCGGAATTAGGAAACGCTTGCCCAGATAGATACCGACCTCGGGGTCGAAGCGGATTTCATCCAGCGGAACGCCCTTTGCCGTTGCCACCGCTGCCAGGGAGATTGCCGGGAAGGCGAGGGTGTCGTTCCGTCCTCGGTACTCCCCCTGAATAATCAGCGGCACCCGCCAGATGACCTCGTCCTCCGGGTGCATGATGGTATGCCCCAGCATGTGGGAGTTCTCGGTTAGGGTTTTAATCGGCGGATGGAAGCCGGAGAAGAGGTAGATTTGACGACTGGCACTATCGGTCAGCGTTAGGGCGAAGTTGTTAAAGGGATTCGTCAGCACCTGTTCCTGGCGAAGCTGGTCGGTGCTGCTGGCATCCACCGCCGAGATTCCCAGAATCACATCATCGGTCTTTGACAAGGCTTTGGCGAAGAGGATGTCTTCGTCGTGGGCAGCCAGGTAGCTGGTCAGCTCTGATGTTTTCTCAGTTTCTTCGAGCAGTGTACGGCTGATGCGGGGGAAGTCGGGATTGCCCGCTGGCTCGAAGAAGTGAATATCGAAGGCGATGGCGGCGGGATTAGCAGCCTCAATCAGTCCGACAACCTGACCGTAGTATTCCCGCGTCCAGTCCTGGAATCGTCCCAGTCCCTCCTGTTCCGGTGGAAGGAGGCTGCGGTCGTCAATATCAATGATGCAGATGCCAGGGACCTTGACCCCGGGGTTCTCAGAGCCGGGGAAGCTGCGGCCCTTTGCCCGCACCCGGGCGCGGAGGGTGGACAGCTCGAAGTCCTCGAAGTAGCCGGTCAGATTCAGAACAAAGGCAAAGCTAATCGCCACGGCGGCGATTAGCAGGGTTGCCAAAACCTTCTTACCAGCCTTGTTCATCGCTGTCCTTTGATCGGGAAACCAGGAGAATGTTAGGAATACGTTTGTAGGGGCGGACCTGCGTGTCCGCCCTTTGTAATTCAGCCCCTCACCCCAACCCTCTCCCCAGAGGGGAGAGGGGGTAAATACCAACCCTATTTGTGCTGGATGGTGGGATTAAGAATCGCCGAACTGCTCTTTCATCTCCAGATAGTTCATGAAGCGTTCCAGATGCTCCAGGGAATAGACGATGACGATGTCGCCCTTGATCTCCATCACCCGTGCCTGTACCAGGCTGTCGAGGATCTCCCGCACCTTGACCTTGGGCAGACCGACCATACCGACCAGCTCGGTGGTAACAAAGGTGGTGGTGAGCTTGATTCCTCCGCCGACCTGAGGCTCCCCGTGCTTCTGGGTCAGCAGCATCAGCGTACCGACAATTCGGGAGGAGTTATCCCGATAGAGCAGGGTCTTGATCTTGCCGTCGGCTTCGCGGAGACGGTTGGACATCTTCCGCAGAATCCGCATGATCAGCTTGGGATTGGTGGTGATCTGGGACTCAAAGATGTCGGCGGAGAGGATAATCACCTCGGCATCGGTCTCGGCCTTCGCCGAGGCGGAGCGGGGCTGGTTATCGATAATCGCCATCTCACCAAAGAACTCACCAGCGTCGAGGATGGCAAGGGTCGTCTCCACATCACGACTCAGCTTGGTTATGGCTATCTTACCCGCCCGAATGATGAACATCTCATTGCCAATATCGCCCTCTTTGAAGATGATATCGCCGGGCTTGTAGGTCTTTCCAAACTTCTTGAAAACTTCACTATTGGATTGCGCCATAGTCTTCTCCTTCCCGAATACGTCGGGATTTACCTGTAGTTTCTTAGTGAGACCTTTGCGTAATTCGACTGATTTGACTTTTCGCCCGTTCGGGAGGCTGCCGCAAGCTACCAGTATTTCCGTAACCATAACAGATACCCGTGGTTACAGAACTACGATGATTGCTAGCCAAGCCGAACGTCCAGACCTAAGGTACTTATGCAAAAGTTTCTTAGTGAAATTCGCCTGTACTCCATCCCCGTTCCACGGCAACGCAAAGAGCGGGGGTAATCACCCATAGCAGTTGTAACAGACGGTTATTGCTCAGGTTAACGAGTGCTGGAGTGGTATCAGCTCCCCAGCGAACAGGACAGCAGACCTAAGCCATGTTCCTTTGCCAGCCCCCGAACCCACAAACCGCATTCAGTATAACACTATTTATCCTTTGTTTCAGCCAATTCTTTAACGGCGGCATCAATTTCTGCCCGATAACTGGTGTTTGGTTCAATAAACAGCGGTTCGGCAAGCCCCTCTTCAACCAGAATTGGGCAGATTGCCCATCCGTCCACCTTCGGCCACGCCAGGTATCGTCCGTAGCGATCGAATAGTTCCTCGTCAAAGTGGAGGGTAACCCAGCGACCCCCCGCCAGCTCCTCCAGCCGTTCCTTTGCCTCGAAGAAGCCTGCCTCGCCCCGCTCCGGCGTATCGATGTTTAGCAGACGAATCTTGCCCAGCTCCTCGACAAAGAAGGTATCACCGTCCACCACGTAGCGAACGAAGTAATCCCCGGAGCCGCCGGGGTAAGGCTCTTCACTACTCCATTCCGCCGACAGGGCAAAGAGTGCCGCCACCGTAGCGGTTGCCAGGAAGAAGATGGTTACTAAAACTCGGATGCCTTTTTTCATAATTCGTGGTGGTATCTGGTTCTCAATCAGCGATAGTGAAGTTCAGCTGCCCCCGCTGGCAATACGGGTCAGCCCAGAGGCCGACCCGCAAAAGTCCATTGGTGATGTACTTGACTCAGACTGTCAGCCGCAGACACAGACGACCCAGCTCAGGATTTACCCAGAAGCCTCAGCGTCAGCAATGTCCTGGATGCCCCAGCAGTTTGGCTACTTGTGGAAGTAGCTAACCGAGGTCTCCAGCTCGCCGGAGTTGGGGTTAATCTCGTCGGTCAGCAGCCGCGCTTTGCCTTCGGCATCAACGGCGCACTCCAGCGTACCGACGGTGTCTTTGTAGCAATAGTGGCTGCCGAGGGCGGAGCCGTCGTCGCCAACTTCAGGGCAGTAGAGAATCGTCGGATCCAGCCCCATCTCCACCAGCTCGGCGGCATTGGGGTGAGTATCGGCGTAGTGGAGCATTCCGGTGATCTCCTCGCCGAAGGCATCGGTGGTGCGTTCAGCTTCTTCGCCGACTCCGCGCTCGACCACCTTGCCCGGATTAGAAGCCAGCCAGAGAGCGACCGCCTGCTCGATGTTGTGCTGGTTTTCTTTGCAAAGTGCCGCTCTGGCACCGGAATCGTATTCGCTGAAGTTAGGCTGAACCACGGAGAAGATAATCGCCAGCAGAGCCACGATTACCAGCACCTCAACCCACGGGAAACGCTTCTTTGCCATTCTATACTCCCCGAAAAACTCTGGTTAGAGACATTTGCCGGACGTACAGGAAAAGAGGTTAGTCATGCAAAAGTCTCTGGGAACAAAAGGTAACGTCCTTACTTATTTCTCTGAGATACTTAACCACCGGGCGAGGTCAGCTAGCTAAGTAACCAAGACCAGGCGCAACGCAGGAAACGCCATCTCCCCTAAGCGAGCCTTTCCTCACTCCAGCTAGTTCGACCCCTAGTCCACCAGTCCCTTACTCAAGGGTGTGGACGAAGAGGGCGTTGGGAT
>JAIOSI010000288.1 GCA_021107695.1 bacterium | reverse complement strand
GCTGAAAGCCTTCGAGAACGGGGCGGATACCGTCCTGGTCTCCGGCTGCCACCCCGGCGACTGCCACTACAACACCGGCAACTTCCACGCCCGAAGACGCTGGACAGCCTATCGAGAGCTGCTCGACTTCACCGGCTTCGACCTGCGCAGGCTCCACTTCAGCTGGGTCTCCGCCGTCGAGGGGCTGAAGTGGGTTGACCTGATCTACGACGTTACCAACAAAGCCCGGGAACTCGGTCCCTACACCGAGTACCACAGCCTGAGCAGATAACCGACTGATTATCCTACAGTTAAGAATACCGTCGACTGACGGCGGTCTGAGATTGAACTAAAAAAGAATCGCAGGAGTATTTCGTGGAAAACAAGCTGCGCGAACTGGCAAAGAAGCTGCTCACCGACGGTGAGGTTGATGTCGTCCTCGGCTACACAAAGGGCTACGACGAAACCGCCCGCCGCCCCGTCTTCATCACCTCGCCCGACGAGGTCGAGCGGCTGGTCTTTGACGAGCATTGCCACAACAACCTCTCCGGCTACCTCAACAAACGCTACAAGCTGCTGAAGGCAGAGTGGAAGAAGCCCGCCGTGGTGGTCAAAGGCTGCGATGCCAAGTCCGCCGTCGGACTCATTCAGGAGTCCCAGTTCACGATGGACGATGTCGTCTTGATCGGAGTGGCGTGCAACGGCGTAACGCTGGACGGCGAAACGCCTTACAAGTGCGAGATCTGCGATGTTAAGCTGCCGATTAACGTCCACCACGTCGTCGGTGAAGCCGAGAAAGCCGAACCACGCACCGCCTACGAGGCCAGCGAAGAAGCCAAAGCGATGGCTGCCAAGCCCCGTGAAGAACGCTTTGCCTTCTGGAAGGCGGAGTTCGAGAAGTGCGTCCGCTGCTACGCCTGCCGGGCGGTCTGCCCGCTCTGCTCCTGCGAGGTCTGCATCGCCGACTCCAACCAGCCCCAGTGGGTGGCAACCAGCGCCCACGAGATCGGCAAGTGGAGCTGGAACCTCGTCCGCGCCTTCCACCTCGTCGGACGCTGTATCGGCTGTGGCGAGTGCGCCCGTGCCTGCCCCGAAGATATCCCCCTTGACCTCATCAACCAACATTTGCGCCAGGTCGTCAGCGAACGCTTCGACTACGTCGCCGGACTCGACCCCGAAGCCAAAGCACCGCTCATCACCTATAAAGAAGAAGACGCCGAAGAGTTCATCCGCTAACAGCGCGGTGCGCTGTACCACAGTACTGGGCTTCACCCAGAACACCTTGAGATAGTACGCTCCCGCTGGTCGCTCCGTGTTGCTTTAGACAGCACAATGTAGGGCGGGGATTTTAATCCCCGCCGTGGGATGGATTCATCTATGCTAATCACCTCATTAGTTATCAGCGACAAGCGGTAGAGTACAACAAGACTTTCCGACCGCAGGTCGGTGCTATGTGCAGCTTTAAGCTGCCCGCCGCAGAAAGACGATTGCGTAGATTTCTCAGGGGGAGTTAAATGAAGCTCCAGTGTCCACAGTGCGGATCGGACGTTAGCGAGACCACGGCGGTCTGCCCCGACTGTGGTCATAACTTCGTCGAGATCGGCGGCTCGCGACCCCGCACCCTGCGGCGTAGTAGTGCTTCCACACCTAGTAGTGACGGCGGTGGTGGAGCAAAGAAATCCTGCCTAGGTCGGGCGATCCTCATTAACCTGCTTATCGTAGCGATTATAATGGGGATTATCGTCTGGACGACCGCCCCGAACATCATCGACGCAGAACAACCCGCCTGGTCGCCGGACGGTCGCACCCTCGCTTATGTCCGCAATAGCGAGATTTACCTGGCGGATCGAGATGGCGATAACGAGACCTTCCTGACGATGGGGCAACATCCGGATTGGTCGCCGGATGGTCAGCTTCTCGCCTTTAACGATACCGAAGACGGCGACAACGACATCTACATCATCCGCCCCGACGGCTCCGAGCGTGCCGCCCTCACCAATGATGATTTTGAGAACAGCTGGCCCCGCTGGCTTCCCGACTCCCGCAGCCTTCTCTACGCCCGCGAAACTGGCAGCGGAGAGATTCTCCAGATTTCAATCAGAGGCGGCGAGAGCCTGCCCGTCTCCAGGGGCAAGCCACCGCTGGATGTCTCCCCGGACGGATTGATGCTCGCCTGCGACGAAAACGGAATCCTCGTCATCGAATGCCTGAACGAAGACGAAGACTTTACCGCCTGGTCGCTGGATACCGAACACGAGTGGGAGCTGCGCTTCAGATTCCGCTTCCCCAACGACAGCCACCCCAGCTGGGGACCGGACTCCGAAAGCTTCGTCTATGTAAACGACGGCACCATCTACTTCAATAACTCCTACGACCACGACGGTCTGACCTTCTTCGAGCAGCCCCTGGGTATCTTCTTCGACGTTGCCGACGGCACCGCCCCCATCATCCAGCGCGACCTGACCACAATCACCTACGTCGGCGAGGGCTTCCTCGGCATCTTCTCCGGCATCTACCACATCGAAGAAGACGACTGGGGCTGGTACAACTAACCCGCTTGAAGCTGGACACACTTTCGCGACTATAAATACTGCCTGATAACTGTTACGCCCGCGTTTTGTGTCAACTAAGTCGGTCTGCCCGTAGGCAGACAGCGCGGTGCGCTGTACCACAGTACTGGGCTTCGCCCAGAAAACCTTGGTGTAAGCTGCCGCTCCCGTTGGTCGCTTCGTTAGATAGCGTAATGTAGGGCGGGGATTTTAATCCCCGCCGTGGAATGGATTCATCTATGATAATCACCTCATTTATCAGCGACAAGCAAATAGCGGAGCGGTGGAATACAACAAGACTTTCCGACCGCAGGTCGGTACTATGTGCAACTTTAAGCTGCTAGCCACAAAAGGTAGTGTCGTAATGACAAACAACGACAAACTCAAAGCTGGGCGGGCGTTCCTTAAAGCCGACGATTGGGGCGAGCTGTCGAAGCTGGAAACCGACCAGCAGCTTGGCAAGCCGACCCCGCCGCTGCAAAAGCCGATTCACGACGGCGCGAAGCTGATTGACCTCATCCCACCAACGGAGTTCACCCTCGGCACCATGCCCTTTATGGAGGTCGTGAAGAAACGCCGCAGTCGGCGGAAGTTCCTCGATGAACCGCTCTCACTGGAACAGCTCTCCATCCTCCTCTGGACGACTCAGGGCATTCAGCGGCTGATCCGGGGAACCAGCATTCGCCCAGTAGCCTCCGGCGGAGCGCGGCACCCCTTCGAGAGCTACCTCTACGTTGAGCGGGTAGATGGCTTGGCAAAGGGACTCTACCGCTACCAGCCGCTGGAACATCAACTGGTGTTACTGCGTGAGGGCGACCTGAGCGAAGATACCAACGCCGCCCTGCGGGGGCAGCTCTACAACAGTGCCGTGGTCTTCCTCTGGACGGCGATCCCCTACCGCACCGAGTGGCGATACTCTATTCTTTCCGGTAAGCTCATCGCTCAGGACTCCGGGCATCTGGCGCAGAATCTCTACCTGGCGGCGGAGGCAATCGGCTGCGGTGCCTGCGCCATCGGTGCCTACGATCAGGTGAAAGCCGACGGTCTTCTAAGCGTGGACGGGGCAGATGAGTTCACCGTCTATGCCGCTATCACCGGACGGATTAAGGACAAGCGATGAACGAGCAGGAGCGCGAGGAACGGGTAAGGCTGCTGCTCCAGCGCAGCCGGAACATCCTGAAGAACCTCCCCGACAAACTGTGGCCAGAGGGACACCAGACCGACCAGCAGCTCGGCAAGCCCGCTCCGCCACTACAGAAGCCTGCTCCCGACGGCGCGACGCTGATTGACCTGACCCCGCCGGATGAACTGACCCTGGGGCAGACACCGCTCCTTGAGGTCATCAACTCCCGGCGCAGCCGACGGAAGTTCACCGACGAGTCACTGACCCTGGAGGAGCTGTCCTACCTGCTCTGGTGTACCCGGGGGGTGCAGAAGGTTTTTGCCCCAAACATCACCCTGCGCACGGTGCCGTCTGGCGGGGCGCGGCATCCCTTCGATACCTACATGCTGATCGAGCGCGTCGAGGGGCTGGCAAAGGGACTCTACCGCTACCAGCCACTGGAGCATCAACTCTGCCTCATCTACGGCGGAGATGACCTCTACGACAGCTTCAACGAAGCACTGGGAAATCAAGGGTTCGGCGGAGCGGTACTCTTCGTCTGGGTGGCGATCCCCTACCGCTGCGAGTGGCGATACAGCCTGATCGCCCATCGCGGAACATCCATCGATGCCGGACACATCGGTCAGAGCCTCTACCTGGCGGCGGAGAGCATCGGCTGCGGAACCTGCACCCTGGCGGCATTTAGTCAGGACAAGCTCAACAAGCTCCTGCAACTGGACGGCGACGATGAGTTCGCCTACTACGCCGCCCCGGTGGGGCGTAAACTTGACAAATAGATACCTTTGAGTAAGTACCTTACTATCCTACTCCTTCTGCTGCACACTAAAATGTAAAGAGGGGCGATTCAGCTCTTCCTCTCCCACCCAGGGAGGGAGCTCGTTTCACTGGTCGGAGAGGGGTTAGTTTGAAGCAATCCCATCGACCCACCAACGACAATGCAGGGCAGGGACTTTAGTCCCTGCCGCAGGGCAATGACAACTCTATCAACAAATAGCGACTATCGGGAGCGGTAAGACACGGGAGTTATCTTTATTAAATCCCGACCATTGCCGCAAAGCTATGTGCAGCTTTAAGCTGCACCAGCATTTGACAAGTCTTAGGAGAACGATGCGCGAAGGCAAACTAGGCTCTATGAACGATCTGATCACCGCCCTGCAACTGGATAACCAGCGGGTAATCGCCCCAAAGAAGAAGGGCAGTCGGGTACTCTTTGCCGAGCTTGGCTCGCCGGAGGAGTTCACGGCGGACTACCTCATCACCCACAACTCGATGAAGGAGTTCTTCTTCCCGCAGAGTGAGGTACTGGTTGACTTCGCCTACGATTCCGAGGGCGTGGAGGTCAACGACCGCCTGCCGGAGAGTTTCCCGGAGACGGTGATCATCGGCGCGCGCCCCTGCGATGCCCGTGGTCAGCACAGCCTCGATGCCGTCTTCACCGTGGACTACGAGGACGACTTCTACCTCAGGCGGCGGGCGGTAACGACGATCATCGCCATCTCCTGCACAAAGACCGACGCCGCCTGCTTCTGCACCGCCACCGGCGGCAAGCCCGACGGCACCGATGGCTCCGACCTGTTGCTGACTCCTCTCGCCGATGGCAGCTACTATGTAGAGACCGCCAGCCCGAAGGGCGAGGAGTTCCTGAGCAAGCACGAGAGCCTCTTCTCGCCGGCACCGGAGCGCGGTCAGCGCGACGCGGCGGTGAAGCCCGCCTACGATGCTCTTCGCACCGACCTCGACGGCGATGTACCGATGGCGGTCAAGGGCTGGCTCGACAACTACGCCAACTACGACTCCGATAAGTGGACCAAGCTCGTGGCAAACTGCCTCTCCTGCGGAGCCTGCACCTTCTCCTGCCCCACCTGCCACTGCTTCGACATCGTTGACGAGGGCAAGCTGGGCAAGGGCGAGCGCAAGAAGAACTGGGACGGCTGCCAGTTCGACCACTTTACCCTCCACTCCTCCGGTCACAACCCCCGCGAGCGGCAGCCCAAACGCTGGCGCAACCGCTTCACCTGCAAGTTCAAGATATATCAGGACAAATGGGAGCTGCCCGGCTGCGTCGGCTGTGGTCGCTGTATCCGCGTCTGCCCGGTCGGCCAGGACATTACAGAGGTGATGAAATCGGCGTCGAAGTAGTAACGGCTGTAAGCTGCATATAGACACACAAGAACCAATAACGGCACCTTAACTGTTGCATTGGTCAGCGTTTCGTTGTGTTCCAAAATACGGATGAACTTAGACATTTGCTATCAAAATTACCCAGAGAGTTAATATGAAGGTAGAGATAATCACAAAGGAGCAAATAAGAAATCGGAAGTATTGGATTGACAAAATCAGTCGATTGAGTGGTACTTTTGCTGATGATGCAGAAGGGGTAGAAGAAGAAATTAATCAAGAAATAAAAAATAAGGGACTTGATTCACTGATGGGACATTTGCGCCTATGTGGTACAATACCAGAGAGATACGGTCATGATTCAAGTGAAGAGAAACAATACTCAAAATATACTGATATTGTAATACATGAAGCATATTCACACATGGGCTTCAACAGTTTAGTCCTCAAAGAACGGGCTGGTGTTGCTGATGTTGAATGTGTAACCGATGATTATAGTTTCGTTGCCGACGCAAAAGCGTTCCGCCTAAGTAGGACAGCAAAAAATCAAAAAGATTTTAAGATTCAAGCGATGGATGACTGGAAGCATGGCAAACCATATGCAATGGTCGTATGTCCAGTATATCAATTACCATTTCGTACAAGTCAAATTTATCAACAAGCAGGAGCAAGGTCCGTTTGTATAGGGACATATACGCATCTTGCAGTTATCATTCGTTATGCTCAAGCAAGAAGTAAAAATAGGGCAATGGAGTTAGTACATGAAGTATTTATAACGATTGAAGCCATGATTCCATCAAAAGATGCAAATACGTATTGGCAAATTGTAAATCGTAAGATGCTGGATTTTGATCACAAGATTAGTGGTATATGGAAGGATGAAAAAAGAGCATCCATTGAATCAATTCACCTTGCAAGAAGTGAAGCACTTGGTTTCCTTGCATCCGAAAGGGAAAGGATCATGCGACTATCCAAAGAAGAGGCGATAAATGAAGTAATCAAACTAAATAGAATTGAGACGAAGATTGAATATATTGAATCAGTAGTAGATAAGGGGCTTCTCGATATCAGGTAGGTTTGAGATATGAACAATGATTACATAAACAAAATCACTCTTGGTGATTGTCTGGGGTTCATCCCAGAATTAACCGATGGTAGTATTGATCTGTTTTTATCGGACATTCCTTATGGTATTAACATAGATGATTGGGATGTATTACATAACAATACAAATTCGGCTCTCTTAGGTAAATCACCCGCACAGGAAGGAAAATCTGGATTTAAACGTAGGGGGAAACCGATAAATGGTTGGGCGCAATCAGACAGGAATATTGGTTTAGAGTATCAGGAATGGTGCAAAAGTTGGGCGATCAAAGTTTATCCAAAAATGAAAAAAGGATCATTTTTATTCGTTTTTGGTGCAAGAAGAACCATACATAGAGTGATCAACGCCTTTGAGGATAGTGGTTTTTTGTTAAAGGACACTTTATCATGGAAAAAACCATCTGCACATCATAGAGCACAGAGAGTGAGTATAGTTCTTGAACGCAGAGGTCTTGTTGAAGATGCAAAAAAATGGGAAGGTTGGCGACTTGGCAACTTAGCACCAATTTGGGAACCAATCGCTTGGTTCATGAAGCCGTATAAAATTGGAGGAACAATTACGGATAACATTCTCGAAAATGAGGTTGGCGCAATAAATATTGATGAATGCAGGCTTAATGGATCAAGTCCTACAAATCTGCTTGAATTCAGATTCCGTAAAAATGAAGAGAGAATCCACGAAGCACAAAAACCACTGGATTTAATGGAGTATCTTATTCGACTTACAACACGAGAGAATCAAATAGTTCTGGACCCATTTATGGGTAGTGGAACCACGGCAGTCGCAGCAAAGCTACTAAACAGGCGTTTCATAGGTTTTGAACTAAATAAAAACTACTTTGATAAATCAATTGACAGACTAAACACCCTTGAGCCAACCCAAAATAATCAATCTCCGATACATCAGCAAATAACTCTCATTAGCTAATTGTAGGCGCAACTAAAATATGAACTATGTCGTCGTTACGTCTTCCAGATTCATGCTATATTGGCTTGCCGTAACATCACTAAACTAAGATGGGAAAACAGCCATGCCCAACCTATACAAGCCCCACCTGATGACGATCAAGGAAATCAACTACGAGGCGCCGGACACCAACACCTACCGCCTCGAGTTCAACGACCCCGCGCTCCGGGAGAGCTTCACCTACGAGACCGGGCAGTTCGCCGAGTACTCGGCCTTTGGCGAGGGTGAAAGCACCTTCTGCATCGCCAGCTCCCCGACCCGC
>JAIOSI010000131.1 GCA_021107695.1 bacterium | reverse complement strand
CTTCCCGTCGGGGCGGGAGGCGTTCATCCACCTCAGCTGGCTCGACCCGCTCAAGCGGCGGGAGCTGACGGTCATCGGCGAGCAGGGGATGCTGCACTGGAACGACACGGCGGGGACGGTGGAGCTGCACCCGAACCGTGCCGAACCGCTGACGGCGGCTGACGGCTCCGCCCACACCGAGCATCACTCCTACGCCACCCGACAGCTGGCTATCCCCGACGGCGAGCCGCTCTATCGGGAGATGGACCACTTCCTCGCCTGCTGCGAGGGGCGGGAGACTCCCCTGGGCAGCGGAGTTGAGGGGCTGAAGATTCTGAAGATCCTCGCCGCCGCTGACCAGAGTGCGACAGCAAAGGGCATTCCGATAACATTGTAGTTCCATACCAAGTGCAATCCGCAGGGGCGAAGCTTGTCTTCGCCCTTCTTCATAAGGTGATATATTTACATGAGGGCAATCTTTAACATTCTAGTGGTTTTGTAGGGGCGTATTGCAATACGCCCCTACGGTGGCATGTTTAACGGGATGATGTTCGTTCGTGATCCACACCAAATCCACGGGCCGACCTGAAGGTCGGCCCCTACGTAGCCCCTCGTGTTTGTTTTGAATACGTTGTAGGGGCAGGTCGATTCTCAATGAATTGGTGCCTGCCCCTTTCCATATTTAACGAGGGCAACCACGGGGGATTGCCCCTGCAAAACCATCCGAATACCAACCCGTAGGGGCGCAGCATGCTGCGCCCTTTTGTTATGCGATTGCGTTACAACAACAGGGCGGACACACAGGTCCGCCCCTACAAACCCAGCTAATCAATCGTTGCTCAGTCTCTTAACGCCAGTGCCGTGGCGACGGAGAAGTGCCGCTCGTGGGCGATGGAGATGAACCAGTTGTTGATGCCCCGCTCCTCTGCCAGCCGCCGGGCGTTGCCGTGAAGAATCAGCTCCACGCCGCCTGTTGGTCTGGGGACGACCTCGAACTCCTTGAAGATGGTACCCTGACCCCAGCCGCAGCCGAGGGCCTTCATCGCCGCCTCTTTGACGGCGAAGCGGGCGGAGAGCCTCGCCAGCAACCCCGGAGTCAGATCCGTCCCCCACGCCACCGGCCACTCCCGCTTTGAGAACAGATGCCGCCGCAGCAGCTTCTCCCGCCCCTTCGCCAGTAGCTTGGTGAAGCGGGAGAGGGAGACGACGTCAATGCCAAGACCGAGAATATCGCTCACGGGAACCTCGCAGTTGTCTGTAGAATCGGTTACTGTTGACCTGGCTCGCAGGTTTTGCACGGTTCAAAGCCCTGACCGATCGCTTCCTCGCGAGTCATCTTGCGCAGGTTGCTCTTGCCCTCTACATGCTGGCAGTCCGGGCGGTGGTACTTGCTGCCGCTAGGGGTAAGGTAAACCCACTCGCCGGTGTACGGTTCGTCGGCGGTCGAGGTGGAGGCTGGGGCAACCGTGCCGCTCATCCCGGCGGTGAGCGGCTTGTTGTCTTCGCCGTCGTTGTCGTTCGCGTCGGGGGATTTGAGGAGGTCGTCTTTATCGCCGCAGTTACAGGCGACCAGGTAGATGGTCAGCGGCAACGCCGCCAGTAATAAAAGCAGCCACTTCTTCATTGGAAACCTCCGGGAGATTTGCTAACCACCACAATAACCACAGGCTTTACCTTCATATTGTCCGCAATGACGACCGTTTGTTGTTTCCTCGAAATAATCACACGAGTCGTTGTGTCGTGTGCCGTTACTGTTTAACCAAAAGCCGCTGTCGTCAAAAATACCGTAAAGTTGTTCTTCGGTTTTGTATGCTATTTCGCTGTTTATCAACTCAGGATATTGCCAGAGACCTTTTCGAGAAAGGATCGCCTCTCGTTCCGCCGCAAGGAAAAGCTCCTCCATTTCATCACGTAGAGGATAGCTATCATAATTGTAGGCAAAGGCGTAGCCACCTTCAACCAACAACAGGTTAATGAACAGCTCCTCATCGCCATCGGGCAGATAGATATAGGCGAGTAATCGTCCTTTATCGCCGTAACGCCCTGCGATACAATCGTACTCTAGGCGAATCTCTTGTCCAGTCAGCAAATCTTCTACATACCTGCTCGCCTCACGACCATACCACTCGACCGGACGGCTGGAGTCAACGGTTTCTGGCGTGTCTATTCCCAGCAGCCGAACCCGTTCGCCGCTTTCCAGCTCGACTGTGTCTCCGTCGATAACCTTTGTTACCAGTTGCATATCCTGAGAGAAAGCAACAGAAACGACCAACAGCACCAGAACGGTAAGTCTTATCATAATAATTCGTTACCTGTGTCCGCCGGGGTTGTCTATCTCTCCGCCGTCGCGGAAGCGTTTGACGATGTATCCGGTGATTCCCCCGCCGACCAGGGCGAAGAGGATGAAGTAGTCGTAGCGGGCGTTGACCATTAGTGCCAGCGGCGCGCCGAGGATGATCGAGAGGAACATCCCCTGGAGAACGCCGTAGCTCCAGAGCGGTGCCGTGCCGATGACGAAGCCGATCGCTACCCGGAGGATGAAGAAGGCGACCATCTGAATCGGCGGCACGACGCCGTCGATGAGCATCGGCAGTACCTCGAAGAGACCCAGCACGCCGCCCATGTAGAGCCCGATGAGCCAGGGTCGCCGCAGACTCCTCTTTGGCTTGTCCTCGGTGGGATTAGCGTCGATCACTTCGAGCTTGTCTTTTTTTGGCATTTTACCTTCGCAAAAATATCGAGTTTGCTTGTCATAGACAAGGGGTTTCAACCCCTTGCTGCATTTGCATCATTCTATGCTTCCGCAAGGGGCTAAAGCCCCTTGTCTTAACGTCAAGACCTTGCACATGTTACCTCTCCCCCTGGGGAGAGGACTCGTCCTACGGGCTAGGGTGAGGGGTGGAACGTCCCGTCCGTTCCAGCGAGGGCGTATGCAATACGCCCCTACAGGATGTCCAGTCCTAACCCTTTATCCGCAAGCCAGTTAACGAATCTGACAGCTCGCTGCCGTGGCGTTCGAAGGGAATGCTCAGAATCTCCCCCCGGCGGTGGGGCAGGCTTCCGGCAAGGGTCAGGGCGGCGGACTGCGCCGCCAGGAGCCGGATGGCGAACTCCAGGGTAACCTCGGCATCGTGGGAGCTGTAAACCGCTCCACCGCTGTCGGCTCCGGCGTTGACCTCGTAGCCAAGTTGGGCGTCGCTCAGGGTGGTGATCAGCTCCAGCGTCGTGGTCAGCGAGGTCGGGCGAAAGGCGGGGGCATAGATGAAGACCCGCCGTTCACGAGGATTTAGCCGGGAGGGCAGTTCAGATGGTAGTGTCGCGACCGGCGAACTCGACAGCTCGAACCGCCAGAAGGGCAGATAAACCAGCTCGCCGCGCTCCCGTCGGGTGGAGCCGCTGACGCGCTGCTGCAGCCACCAGCCCTCATAAACCTGATTGGCGGTGAACGGCTCTCGTCCTGCCTCAAGCAGCTCGAAGCCCTCCTCGCAACGATTACAGGCGAAGACCCGATCTCCCGGCAGCGCGGCGATCTTCTGCTCACACTTCGGGCAAACCAGCCGCTCCCTGTGCCAGGTTGATAACATCTTCACAAGCCCTCTGGATAATTTGATATTCCTGACTTCTCGCCGATTTGGGAGGCTGTCTCAGCACCATTTATAACACTGTAACTAGAGCTATTATCTGCTGTTACAGGATTTATATTACTCACCAACCCAGCCGGATATGCGAGCTGAAGGTTCTTATGCTAAAGTTACCTCCCAGCCGTAGTATAGGTATAATCGCTGTCGAAAGCAACCGGCAACGGCAACGCGGTGCGTTGCATCACAAGACTGGGCTTCGCCCAGAACACCTCCTGATTTGCCTTGCCCTCACCCATTTACGGGCGACCGAGCGGTTAAATCCCAGCAAATCTTGACCCTGTAGGGGCGGACCTATGTGTCCGCCCTGGAACGGGTGCGTGTACCGATTCGAACAAGGGCGCACACACAGGTGCGCCCCTACCAGCGTATCCTAAACATTCTCAAGGTGTTACGTAGGGGCGTATTGCTATACGCCCCACAACCTCACCCCCAAAGGAAGCCCCGTTGCGCCGAGCCATCCCATTGCTTCTGATGATTATCGCCTCGGTCGCCGCCGTTCCGCTGCTCTCCGCAGAGGCGGTGGGCGGTGAGCTGCCGGAGCTGGCAACCCTTACTGTTGGAGGGGAATACGACGCTGCCACTGTAGATGCAACTCTGAGCGAAGCGGCGGCTCGCCTGGCTGGTGAAGGCTTCTTCGATGCTCGGCTGACTCCGGAGCTGCGGCGGAGCGAGGGCGGCTATCGCCTGCTGGTGCGGGTGGAGACCGGGACGCGATACAGCCTCGGTGAGCTGACCATCGTCGGCGTCGCCTCCCTCCCGGCGACCACGGTGGAGGCGGCGGCACGGGCTGCCTGGCGGCAGAATGGAGTAAACGGGCTGACCTCAGCGGTGGAAGAGCTTTACGTTACCGCTGGCTATCTGGCTGTGGAACTTGAGGTTGGGAGACTGAAACTACGGGAGGGAACGGCGAGCCTGACCCTGGCGGTTGTGGAGGGCGAGCCGTCGCTGGTCGGAGAGGTTGCGGTAGCGGGCGTGGCAGGAACTGCGGCGGAACGGACGGCGCGGCTGGCTCTGGGGCTTGTTCCCGGAGAGCCGCTGACAGCCAGTGTCATCGAGGCGGCTCGAAAGCGACTGGCGAAGAGCGGCTACTACAGATCGGCTGAACTGCTGGTGGAGGAGGGCGGAGACGAAGGGCGGATTCCCCTGCGGCTGGTGCTTCAGCCAGCGCGGAGCTTCCTCCTCGACGGCGTGGTCGGACTGCTTCCCGGTGAGGAGCTGCGGCTCCACGGCGAGGTGCGGCTGAACTGGCGGAACATCGGCGGCGGCGGGCATGACCTCGACCTCAGCTACCGCCAGCTGACAAGGGAGAACGGCGACTACCACCTGAGCCTGACCGAGCGTTACCTCTTCGGTTCGTCGGCATCGCTGGAGGCAGCCTACGACGGGCTGCGCCGACCGGAGCGAGCCTCCGATCGGGGGAGCCTCCGGCTGACCCAGCCGCTGACCGACCAGCTCGACCTGAGCCTCGGCGGCAGGCTCTCCTGGGATGTTCAGCCTACCGGCGACAGCTTCCTGCTGGCAGCGGAACTGGGGCTGACGCTGGATCTGACCGACGAACCTTTCCTCCCGACCCGGGGAGTTCGCCTCTGGACGCTGCTCATCGCCGGACAACGACGGTTTACCGACTACTCCGTCGCGCCACTGACCGCCCAGGTCGGAGCCGAGGGCTTCTGGACGCCGTTTCAACCGCACACCGTCCAGCTCGCTCTCTCCGCCGGGCTGGCGGAGGCGGAAGACCCCGCCGACAGCTTTTACCTCGGCGGAGCGGCACGACCCCGGGGCTATCGCAGCGAGGAGCTGCCGACGAACAGCTACGCTCAGGGGACGCTGGAGTACCGCCTGCGCCTCGGAAACAGCGGCTACCTGCTGATCTTCGGCGACGGAGCGGGCTACCTTCCGCTAACCTCCACCCTTAGCAGGCAGCTACGCGATGAGCCGGAGCTTACCTGGGCGGTGGGCTACGGCGGCGGCATCTTCGTCCGCACCGGGCTGGGTGGGCTGGAGGTGGTTTACGCCATGAACAAAGACGGCGGACTCGGCGAGGGCTTCCTCCAGGCGCGGCTGGTGCTGGACGGATTGTTCTAGGCAGCGCAGTGCGCTGCACCACAGGACTGGCACTTCGTGCCAGAACACCTCCGCTCTCTTCGTTCGCTGCACTATGCTAAATATGGAGTAACGGAGCGACCAACGGGTGCGTGTCCGTGGGAATGAGTGTTATCGGTTCAGTGGGGATAGCCGCGAGTCTGTGCCCAGCTTCAAGCTGGCTGCCTACGGGCAGTCCGGTTTAGTTAGCACCATTCGCGGGAATGATCGTT
>JAIOSI010000051.1 GCA_021107695.1 bacterium | reverse complement strand
GAAGAAACTGAGGAAGAGATTCAGGAAGAACCGCCCGCTGAAGAGGTAGTCGAAGAGACGACCGAAGAGGCCGAACCAGAAGAAACGGTCGAAGAAGCTCCTGAGGTCGAAGAAACTGAGGAAGAGGTTCAGGAAGAACCGCCCGCTGAAGAGGTAGTCGAAGAGACGACCGAAGAAGCCGAACCAGAAGAAACGGTTGAAGAAGCTCCTGAGGTCGAAGAAACGGTTGAAGAAGCTGACGAGAAACCTGAAACCGAGTAACTGATTACAGAACGACTTGTTGTGCAACTTTAAGTACCCGTACCACCCACGTCGGAATAACCCGACAAACATCCGGACACGGAGGAACAACATGCGCAAATTCATGCTGCTCGCCATCATCGCTGTCATCGCTTTCGCGATGGTTAGCTGTGGCGACAAAGAACTCAACGACGACACCTACGCCGACATCTTCTGCGAAACCTACACCATGGAAGACGAAGCCGAGGTCGCTGGCGTCCTTGAAGGTTACAACACCACCCCTGAGGCCTTCGAGGCCTACACTGAAGATCTCTTCGCTGACACCGACCGTCTGACCGCCGTTACCGAGGCTATCACCGAGAAGGATCCCTTCGCCGGTATGGCATTTGGTCTGGTTGCTGCCTTCGGTGGCATGGACGACGACTGGGACGA
Organism: bacterium; assembly: GCA_021107695.1. Classification (GTDB taxonomy): domain Bacteria; phylum RBG-13-66-14; class RBG-13-66-14; order RBG-13-66-14; family RBG-13-66-14; genus JAIOSI01. The sequence goes on along the minus strand of JAIOSI010000051.1, from coordinate 5,285 downwards.
CTGGGGCGAGGACATGGAAGACTGGGGCGAAGACCTGGGCGACATGTTTGAAGATGGTCTTGGCGAGCTGACCGAGGGTCTCGACGCCATGGCTGAAGGCATCGAAGAGGGTCTCGACGCTGCCTCTGACGAGCTGGCTGGCGACGAAGAAGTCGTTGAAGAAGAAGTCGCTGAGTAATTTTCTAAATACTCGCGCAATAAAAGCCCCCGATTGGGGGCTTTTTAGTATCGCGGCTAATAACCTGAAATTTCTTAATGTCTATTCCCACGTTTCACCGCTCCCGCTGGTCGCTCGCAAACCCTGTGGTTGTTTTTAAGATACGCCACGGTACACCCCCCCGACACCGTAGGGGCACGGCGTGCCGTGCCCTCGTTCCATCCTAATTGCGCAATTTAGGGAGGGCGTACACGCATATCCTTACCACGATTTCACGACAGGCATTAAAATGCCTGCCCTACATTATATCTTGTGGCTGTTAAGGATACGTTGGTTGGGACGGAACGATTCTCAATGAATTGGTGTCCGCCCTTTATTGCGCTGCTTGACCTTCATCTCCACAAATAGCAGAATGGCGTTGTGGATGTTATCCTGCGAGCCTAATCTAACTAAAGAAACTGGAGGAACGATGCGTAGATTCATGCTGCTCGCCCTGTTGGCTGTCATCGCTGTGGCGATGGTTGGCTGCGGTGGAAAAGAACTCACCGACGAGACCTACCCTGAGGTCTATGTTGCGACCTGGAATCTGACCGACGATGCCGAGATTGCTGGAATCCTCGAAGACTACAGCTCCACTCCCGCCGAGTTCGAGGCGTACACCGACGGGATCGTGGACAGCTCCAAACGCTTTGGGAAGATGACCGCGGCGATTACCGAGCTGGACGCTGCAGCGGGAATCGCCTTTGCCGCTCTGGCAGTTACCGAGATTGCCTTCGACGACCTCGGCGAGCTCCTCAGTGAGGGGCTTGGCGAAGCAAACGAGCTGATGGGCGAGCTTGGCGAGGCTCTGGGCGAGGGCATGGCTGGACTCGCCACTGGTCTGGAAGGTCTTGCCGAGGGCATTGAGTCCGGGCTGGAGGGTCTGGGCGATGAGGAAACTACTGAAGAAGAAGTAACCGTCGAAGATGCGCAGTAAAGTTGTTCTCTGTAAAGGAAAAGCCCCCGTCTGGGGGCTTTATCTATATTCTCTCAGGGGTGGGTTTACCGATGAAGATTAAGGTGTTGGATAATCTTCTCCGCCTCTCGGTAAGGGGTGCTGTTTCGTGAAAGAATACTCTTCACCGCCGTTTCCAGCGATTCTTCAATTCCGGCGGTGCTGAGGATTAGCTCCATGATGTCCCGCTCCAGCAGGTTCTTCAGCTCGCCGTGAGCGCGCTCTCGGCGACGATGCTTCCCAACGCCGCTATCTTTCAGGTAACTTTCATGCTCCTCGATGGCAGTGAGCAGCTTGTCAACGCCTTTGTTGGCACGGGCTTCGGTAGAGATGACCGGAATCCGCCACTCACCTTCCGCCATCGGCTTGAGGTCGAGGATTGCTCGAATCTCCCGGAGAATCCGCTCGGCACCATCACGATCCGCTTTGTTGACGACGAAGATGTCGGCGATCTCCATCAGCCCCGCCTTCATCGCCTGAACGCCGTCGCCGGATTCCGGCACCAGGACGACGACGGTGGTGTCCGCCGCACCGACGATGTCCAGCTCTGACTGCCCCACCCCAACGGTTTCGATGATCACCCGATCCTTGCCGAAGGCATCCATCGCAAGAGCGGTATCACGGGTGGCTTGAGAAAGCCCACCCAGCGATCCCCGCGTTCCCATCGAGCGGATGAAGACCCCGGGCAGCCCGCCAACATCGTCCATACGGATGCGGTCTCCGAGCAAGGCTCCGCCGGTGAAGGGACTGGTCGGGTCAACGGCAATCACGCCGATGGTCTCGTTCTGCTCAACCAGCAGTTTGGTCAGTCTTCCGACAAGGGTGGACTTTCCGGCACCGGGAGGACCGGTGATGCCCACCCGAGGAACGCCACGGGCGGTGGGATAGAGTCGGTGCAGGTAATCCTCGTAGCCAGCGGTATGGTTCTCGATGAGCGAAATGCTCCGAGCCAGGGCAAACTCTGCCCCGGAGCGAAACCGCCGATAAATCTCTTCGTAGTCAACAGCTCGTGGCATAGTCGGCACAATCGGATTTGAGGAGTATTTTTAGAAAAGCAGGGATAATTTTAGAAGTGTCGGCGAGACCGCGTCAAGGTATTCTTATCAAAAACAAGTAACAGACCAATTGGTCAATCCCTGCAACGGCATATCCCCTCTCCCCTCTTGGGAGAGGGTTAGGGTGAGGGGCGATTTTCGATCCATGACAAATTCGCGGGGCGACCTAAAGATCAGTCCTTACAGCACCGCACCGCGTTGCTAGAACTCCACCCCTTCGCGGGCTTCGGTTCCGGTTTGGTAGTGGTGCTTGACTTCGTGTACTTCGCTGACCAAGTCGGCAAGCTCGATCACCGCCGGATTGGCATAGCGTCCGGTGATGACCAGCTCCAACTGTGATGGTTTGGTGCGGATTAGCTCCAGCACCGGTTCCAGCGGAATGAGAGCGAAGTCCAGGGCGACGTTGAGTTCGTCGGCGATGATCAGGTCGTACTCCGCCTCGGCAACCCGCTGCTGGAGCAGCCGGAGAGCCTCCCGCGCCATCTCGATGTCGATGGGGTCAGGGGTCTCTTTGGAGACGAAGGTCTCGCGCCCCATCTGGACAAGGTCGTAGCCGTCGAGTTTTGCCGTGGCGTTTAGCTCGCCGTAGTTGATCCGCCCCTTCATAAACTGGATCACCAGCACGCGCCTGCCATGCCCCCAGGCACGCAAACCCAACCCCAGGGCGGCGGTGGTCTTGCCCTTGCCGTTTCCGGTGTAAACCTGCACTGTGCCGTGTTTTTCTGGTATTTTAGTCATCAGTCTCATCTTTTCTCAGCTTGAACTCCCAGGAGCAGAATCGGTCGTCGGGTTGGTCGTCCGGCGGACAACCGAGGCAACGGGTCTCTATCCGCTCATCCACCGCTTTGGCAAACTCGGTAAACTCGATCTTCCCGACACTCTTGCAGGGGAAGTCGAGCAAGCCTTTTCGCCGTCTGGTTGCCTGAACCCGGCATTTGGTCATCGTGAAGACCAGCTTATCCTCGCTCAGCTCCAGCTTCTGTTCGTTGATGAAGCGATACATCCGATAGCTCAGGGCTTCGGCGAGGGTAGGCAGTCCGCCTCCGGGTTCGATGCCTCGCGCCTCCATCACCCGCCGAGCCTCAACGGGAGCAAAGCGCCGCCACGCCTCTTCGTCGAAGTGAATCGCCTCCTCCAGCCCCTTTTCTGCTTCCACAGACAGAAACCAGCAGCCGTCGTGCGCCAGCCACGACTTGGTGTAGGCGGTTATCAAAGCCAGTAACTCTTCTCTGTTCAAGTCGTTATGCACAGTTAGTCCTCCGTAGATTTTATCGAGGCAAGTATAGGAGCTTCCCCCGTCCTGAGTCAAGGCGGGAACCATTCAGGACTGATAGTAGTAGCAAATGTGTCTCCTGTATCATCAATCCCGACACCGCTCTTGACCTGGGGGAAGTTAACTGCTAAAAAAGAAAGGTGAGGTAACGCATATTTTCTTAAGAAAATCCTTTACTCTTGAGTTTTCAATGCTATAATGTACACGGTTGGGTGGGTATTCTGAGAAAATTGTCAGGTGCAGCCTGTGTATTGTTAAACAAAACATATTCTCCAGAAACCTTGCATAACCTGATAAACCTGACTTCTCGCCCGTCCGGGAGGCCGTCCTCGTGTTTTTGTTACTGCTGTAACTGACATAAATACCAGCGGTTATAAAACTACGGTGCCTGTTAACCAAGCCTACCGTACACAGTGAAGCTACTTACGTAAAAGTTTCTCCAGTCTCTTGCTGGGGTGGTCCTTATGCGCATTAGACAGCAAGTGTTGAAGCATCCGGTTCTTCTTCTGACGGCGGGTTTGCTGCTGGCGGGGTCTTTTCTGGCGGGTTGCGGTACAACGGCTACCCAGGAAACAGAGATTCCCGCTGAGGATCTGACCGAGGTGGAGAAGGAAACTCTCGAATCCCTCCAAGCGGATGAGGCGAACCTTCTGGAAGCCACCGATGATAATGAAGAGTGGTATGCCGGGGAGAAGTCGGAGTTCCTTGAGAAAATCCGTGCCCGGCGAGAGGAAAGCATCGAACAGATGCGCCAGATTGTGGCGGAAAACGAAGAGCGAGCCCGCTACAATCCGTATCAGGAGGATGTCCTCTTTGATCTGGCTGACCTCTATTACGAGCTGGCGAAGGATGCTGATCTGAACCTGGACTATCGGGAAGAGGTTGCCCTTACCCTGCGCCCCGACCCCACCGCTGCGGACCCCGATGTCAGCACGCCCAACGACCCCGTTGTCTATTACTACAAGCAGGCGTTCAAGACCTACCAGGATCTCGCTAATTACTATCAGATTGTTGAATCACGCAACAGTCGACTTTCCGGCGATGCCGTGCCAGAGCCGACGAAATACCACGACGCGTCCTACTACAACATGGGTGTCATCTCGCAGGAGTTGGCAGACGTTGATAACTTTGCCAATATGGAGGCGCACAACAACACTGCGCTGGAAAACTATCATCTTCTCACCGATAAGTTCCCCGATTCCGAATACGCGCCGGAGTGTCGCCTGCGACTGGGTAGGCTCTATTTTGAAAAAGGCGACTTTGAACGGGGAGCAGAGTTTTTCTCTAACATGAAACAGGGCGAATACAAATACGACCAATCGCTCTACTTCACCGCCTGGTCATACTTCCTGATGACCGACTACCCCCGTGCCGTGGAGACCTTTGTTGAGCTCCTTGATCTCGGCGAGCAGCTGGCAGCCGAGAGTGAAGCGGGCGCACGGCAGGCAGAGCTTTATTACAACGAGAGTGTTGATTACGTCGCTATCTGCTATCTTCCCACGGCGATTGACCCGGACTCGGAAATGGAGCAACTCACCTTCTCCGAGGGGATCGTGGATAATCAGACCTGGCTCTCCGGTCCGGAACCGCTGAAGTCCTACATCAGCTCTGGACTGGTCGGGCGGGAATACACCCCTGACGTCATCCGTCGCTCCATCTCCAGCTACGTTGAGTACAGCTGGTATCCTCAGGCAATTGAGCTGGCACTGTTCTATACCGATACCTACCCCAACGCTCCGGAGGCTCCGGCGGTCTCTTACGGCCTCGTTGAACTCTATGGCTCGTTGCTAGAGACGCTGGATTATG
>JAIOSI010000290.1 GCA_021107695.1 bacterium | reverse complement strand
GGTCTGGTTGACCTGAATGTGCAGGACGGTGCTACTGCCGCTTCCCGTAGTCCACCAGTACCAGTCGAACTCCGGATAGCCGGCTTTGATCAGCCACTGGTCGGCAAAGATATCCAGAGAGCCGTTGCCAGTGTGGTGGTCGTCCATCAGAGCGATGAACTCCGCCGTGGTCGCTGTGCCTTTGTGGTTGAAGGCATCAGCGTACTCTTGCAATCCGGCGAAGAAGTCGCTGTCGCCCATCAGGTGGCGCATCATGTGCAGCACCCAGGCACCCTTTTTGTAAACAGTGGTGCCGAAGAGCTGATCGGGGTCATAGACGGAGTAGCGGTTGCTGCTGTCCTCAGAGAAGTACCAGCTTTTGAAGTAGCTCATATAGTCCTGGAGGTCTTGCTGACCGCCCAGATGCTCAAACCAAATCCCCTCGGAGTAGCTGGCGAAGCCCTCGTTGAGCCAGATGTCCGCCCAGGTCTCACAGGTAACCCAGTCGCCCCACCACTGATGTCCCAGCTCGTGGACGACGACGCTATCGTAGGAATTGTCACCGGTAATCAATCCGGCACCATAGCTGGTCATGGTGGTGTGTTCCATCGCTCCGCCAATTCCGGTAATCATGTGACCGTAGCGGGGGTAGCGATAGTTGGTGAAGAGGGTCGAGAGGTGTTCGATCATGTCCGCTGTCGGTTCGAGATCGATCTGTGCCTCAGTGATATGTCCCTGGTAAACATAGTTGTCGATGTTCTGGTTACCAGAACCGATGTTGAAGGTATCGTGGAAGTAGTAGTAATCACTGGCACCCATCGCGATCAGGTAGGTCGGCATCTCGAAGTCCGCTTCCCAGGTGTGGGTGCGGGTTCCGTCGCCGTTGTCAACGATAGGGGCAAGCACGCCGTTGGCGGCCACCAGCCAGTCGTCCTGAACGGTGTAGTGCTGGTCGCAGGTGAACTTGTCGTCGGGCATGTCGTAGCAGGGAAACCACTCGCTGGAGTTATACGGCTCGGTAAAGGTATGGATAATCCCGTTATTCGCACCCTGAGCGTACATCCCCGCCGTTGGCGCGCCGTTGTAATCAATCGCAATGGTGAGCTGCTGCCCGTCGTTGAAGACATGATCCAGCGTAATAGTGAGCGTGTTGCTGGAATGAGTGTAGCTGAGATTCGTCAAACCACGCCTCACCGAGGTTACACTCATATTGCTGGCAAGCTCCATCTCGATTTCATCAAGCCCGTTCTGGTCGGACTCCAGGGTCCAGGTGGCAGTACCATCGAGATCGAAGGGGTTATAAACCAGAGCCAGATCGAGGTCGAGGTGCTGCTGGTCGTAGCCAGCTCCAAAACCAAGGGGTTGAAGTCCCTCCGCGGCTTTAATTGCCGAACTCGCCTTAAGTGCCATCTCGTAGGCGATGGGGTCTTCCAGCGGATCGAGGTGATCGAGGGAGCAGGCGGGGGCGATAGAAGCCAGCACCAGGCTAATCAAAACAAAATAGCGCATACTTTTCTCCGTTTTTGAAGTTCAGTCGTCTGCGACGAGGTACTAATACCTCAAAACTTCTCCAGGCGCAAGGTGCGAAAAGGGGCGAACTCCAATTTGAAGTGATTGGGTCCACCCCCACGGAATGAGGTGTATTCAATACGCCCCTACAGCAACGCAGGAGAAGACGTACTCCGCCTCAATCAGCGGCGGGTAGGCATCCGCCGCCGCCATAGAAACGACAACCAGCAGGATAATGATTGTCAGGCGCATGGGCAGCCTCGTTTTGGATAGTAATCGGTGAGGTGAGTCCCTTAGCCAGCAATCTGACTCAATATCTCCAACGCGGCGGCTTTTCTCCTGCGAACAGGAATTACCACGCCCTCCGGACCGGTGAACTCCATCGTCGGACCGATGCACGACGGGCAACCGTGCTTACAAGGACAGTCGCTCACCCGCTGGCGCGCGCCCTCCCAGAGCTGGCTGTGCAGGGTATAGAGCTTGTCGGAGAAGCCGATGCCGCCGGGGTAGTTGTCGTAGATGAAGAGTAGCGGCTCGAACTCGCCGTCGAACTCCTCGATTAACGGGTCGCCGGGACCGGGGAGGTGGTCGAGGAACTGCTCCCCCCGCACCGCTCCCATCGAGGTTCCCAAGTCGCGCACCTCGCACATCAGCACGAAGGCTGCCAGCGAATGCAAAGCGTACTTGATTCCGTACAGACCAGAGACGGTCTCCGCCAGAGAGAATGGCAGCTCGGCAAGGAACTTCCCGGAGAGGCGGCTCCAGTACGCCGTGGTTCCCATCTCCCGCTCCGGCAGGTTGACCTCTCCGTAGCCCACGTTCTCTTGAGTGTAGTAGCGAATCTTCTTGAAGCCGATGACCTTGCTGGCGACGTGAACCTCGCCGGAGTGGGGATTTGCCAAGCTCGATTCACCCTTATCAAAAATATCTATAATATTTACGGTGGTCTTGCTCTCGGCATCGGTGTAGAAGTCGAAGTCACCTCGGCGGACGTAGGCCTTGCGGTTCTCGAAGTCCAGCTCCTCGACCTGATACTGAACGCCGTCGTGGACGTAGATCGCCTTGGGGAAGATGTGGTAGAAGGCCCCGGAGTAGTCCACCTCGCCGATTACCCGGTGGCGGTTGGTTCCGCTGCGGGTCAGCTTCTGCTCGAACTTTTCTTCCTGATATTCCTCGCCCGGCTCGCCTTCGCCATAGACCCCACCGCTACGCTGGGCGGGCTGACCGGAGACCTCGATGATGACGAAGTTGTCCCGGGTCATCGAGCGCAGAGAAACGCTCTGCGCCGGGTAGCTGTCCGCCATCCAGTACCACTTTTCCTCACCACGATGCACCAGCCCGCCGTCTTCGAGTAGCTCCAGCAGATCCGCCAGCTCCTCGCCGCCGAATCGCTCACCCTTATCGAAAGGTAACTCAAAGCAGGCACACTTGACATGCTCCAGCAGAATCAGCAGGTTGTCCGGGTTGATGCGGGCGTGTTCCGGGGATTGCTCGAAGAGGAACTCCGGATGCTGCACCACATACTGGTCGTGGGGCAGATTGCGGGCGAGAAAGACCGCCACTGACTTGCCCTGCCGCCGTCCGGCGCGTCCTGCCTGTTGCCAGGTGCTGGCGATGCTCCCCGGATACCCGGCGATGATGCAGCAGTCGAGATTGCCGATATCGATTCCAAGTTCCAGCGCGCTGGTCGAGACCACCCCACGCACCGAACCGTCCTTCAGCCCCCGCTCAATCTCCCGACGCTGCTTGGGCAGATAACCACCCCGATAACCACGCACCAGTCCGCGCTTATCCGGGGAGCTTTCCACCGCGTCCTTCAGATAGCGCAGCAGTAGCTCCGTGGTGATTCGCGCCGTGGAGAAGACGATGGTCTGCACATCGGCTTCGAGGAACTTCGCCGCCAGTCGTCGGGCGTGCATGACGTAGCTCTCACGAGTGCCGGTGTTGACCTGCACCAGCGGGGTGTTATAGAGGATGAAGTGCTTCTCCGCCGTGGGCGCGCCGGACTGGCTGACCAGCTTGACCGGCTTCTCCAGCAGGCTTTCGGCAAGCTCCTTTGGGTTGGCGATGGTGGCAGAACAGAGGATGTAGGTCGGGTCGGCTCCGTAGAAGTTGGCGATGCGTCGAAGCCGCCGCAGGACGTTGGCAAGGTGGCTGCCGAAGACCCCACGATAGGTGTGCAGCTCGTCAATAACCACATAACGCAGGTTCTCGAAGAGCGACAGCCACTTGGTATGATGCGGCAGAATCCCGGCGTGGAGCATGTCGGGATTCGTTACGATCACATTGCCCGACTGACGAATCTTCCGCCGAACATCCGCCGGGGTGTCGCCGTCGTAGGTATTGGTAATCAGCGAGGAGTCCAGCGGCTCTGCCAGCTTCGCCAGCTCCAGCATCTGGTCCATGGCAAGGGCTTTGGTCGGGAAGAGGTACAGCGCGCGGGAGGAAGGGTCTCGCAGGGCGGTGTCCAGCACCGGGAGGTTGTAGCAGAGGGTCTTGCCGCTGGCGGTGGGGGTCTGGATGACGACGTTATTGCCGTCGTGAATCAGGTCGAGAGCCTCACGCTGGTGGGTGTAGAGCTGCTCGATGCCCCGGTGGTTCATCACCGAGACGAGGCGTTCATGCAGCCACGGTGGGTAGTCGGCAAAGCTCGCCGCCCGAGGCGGGATCACCTTCCAGTTGGTGATGTTCCGCCGATAAGGTCGCTGCGCCAGAGAAGCCAGAACGCTGTCAATACCTTTTGACACTTAAATACCCTGGTTACACTGCGAAAGTAGTATGAAACCGTGCTGCACTATCAACAGTAGGGACACGGCGCGCCGTGCCCCTACAAATTGGCAATTTGGCAGAGGAGAGATTTTTCTGTACCTGCGTCAATCTCATCCTCCTAATCTATCATGGGTTTCTTAGCTTCTTCAGCAGCTTATTCACCCGACCGAGGGCGGTCTTGTTGGTACATTCCTCGATGCGTTGCTCAAGGGCTTTTGCCAGCTTTGTGGCAGATTCGCCGTCATCGGTAACCGCCTCGGAGATATACTCACCGTAGCGGGGAATGTCCTTGGGACGGCAGTCCGTGAGTAGCTCCAGCAGTTCCGGGAGAAGTTGGTGGCGATACTTTCCATTGGCTCCGGCAACACGGGAGAGGCTTAACACCGCGCCGTCTTTGACGATGACCGAACCGGTCTGAGCCAGCTTCAGTAGCTGCTCTCGCTGGGCAAATACCTCAGCAGGTTTGATTGGAGCCACGGCGGAGATGCCCATCAGAATCTCCCAGCGCACCCGATTGTTGCGGTCGTCGAGTTGATCCAGCATCAGCTCAATGTGCGGAGCGGTTGCCTCTGGGTTGAGTACGGATGCTTCGGCAAAGACCT
>JAIOSI010000264.1 GCA_021107695.1 bacterium | reverse complement strand
GGGACGATCCTGCTTACACAAGAGGTTGCCGAAGAGGTCAACCAACGCTTTGAGATAACCGAAGATTCAGGGCAATTCAGCCTGGGCAAGCGAATTGAAGGCTCGCGGATTAATCGGGTGGTGGTAAATCATCCGGTTCCCGAACCGCCGATAGCCCTGCTCGAGCGGCTCTCCGTCGCCGTTGAGGGAATGGAGCGGGTTCGTCCGTGGTTCACGCCGGAGCAGCTCTCACCGCTGGGCAACCGACAGGCGGGTATCAACCAGCTTGCCTCTGAGGGACTGTTGGCGGTGAGCTGGCCTGCTCCCACAGAGCTTGCCCGAAGCAACCCGGAAACTCTGGAGAAACGCCTCCGTCTGGAGATAGAGCTTTGTGCCACCTGGGAGGGAACCCTTTGGGGTGTTATCCCCGGTGAGGCAGGACTGGTCAGTATCTACAGCTTTTCCGAGAGCCTGGCGGCAGCCTCTGCCGGTTATGCTCTGTTGAATGAAGGGGTGGACTGCTCCTGCTCCTTCGCAAGGGGGAACCAGCTCGACCACCTCCTGCGCGGTGGTAAATCTACCGTTGCCGTTCCCGATGGAGCGGCTCTCCGCCGAGCGGTTACAGCCCTTTCTCACGCGCCAACAGGACAGTTGGTCTGTCATTCCAGCGATGTTACCTCGGTGGAGGCAGAGTTCGAGGAAGAACGAAAGGTCGAGACTGGCGAGGTTAGCATCTCGCTGTTGGCTCCGACCCAGCTTCGTGAAGAAGCCGGTCTTCCATTGCTGGGAATGAATGCGGTAATCGAGGCTGCCAACGGCTGGCTTGAGGAGTTAAAGTCTGGCAGGTCTGTAATCGGTGCGATCTCCGGTGGAGCGGGAAGCGGCAAAAGCCGAACCGCTGAGGAGCTGATCGATCTTTTCGCGGAACAGGGTGAAGCACACCTCTTCCGCTGTCAATCCTGGTGGAGACACGATCCCTACTCCCTCTGGCGACGGGTTCTGCTGGCTCTTTGGGGTGCTCCGGCAAGCTCAACCGCCGAGGAATCGCAAAAACGCGCCCTGGGCGACGCCGCCTCCGGGCTGAAGCTCTTCGTCAGTCGCTTTGTCTCCGGTGAGCTTCACGAGCCGCTCTGGGGGCTATCTCCCACAGAGAAACAGGGGATGGCGCAGGAGCTGCTGCTGGCGGCACTCAAGGAACGAGGTGGGCGACCGCTCACCCTGATTGTGGATGATGCCGACCAGCTCGATTCCGGTTCGATTCACCTCTGCCAGAGCCTTGCCAGCCTGGGGCTGCCCCTGGGGATTATCCTGGTAGGCGGAGCAAAGCCCGCCGGGGTTGATGCCAGCGTAATTCCTCTTGAGCCGCTGGATGAAGAAGAGGCGGTACAGCTATTCTCTTCGCTGACCGAGACCGCCGAGCTGCCCTTCCGACAGCTGCCAAAGCGCAACCTCACCCCGGGACGCATTACCGACCTGGCACAGCTGGCAAAATCCGGCTCGCTGGCGGAATCCTATACTCGACTCTCGCCGGAGCAGCTGGCACGGGAGCTATTTAAGAGTTCCGCAGACGCAGACCTGTTAAAGGTAGTCTCGATTCTGGGGCAACGCTTCGATACCGGAGACCTGGCTGCCCTGACAACGGAGGTCGGCAAGCTGCGCCAACGGCTGGAAGACGAGCCGCTGCTGCGGAGAAAGGCTGGTCGCTACTCCTTCCACAGTGCCGCGCTCTGGAGTTTTTCCTACGGTCAACTAAACTCCCCAGAGCGTAGAGAGTTACACTTCAACGCCGCCCGTTTTTATCAGCGTCGCCACAGTGGTATCTCCGCCCAGGCGGTTAACCACTTTATGTACTGTGGCGACCCCCGTGAGCGCATCACCGCTCTTGAACTTGCCGGTAATCGAGCCGCCGCTGTTGGCTCTTTTGTCGCAGCGCAGGGCTATCTCCGCAAGGCGATTGAGACCGAGCCGGATCGCCGCGACTTTCGCCATCTCTCGATCCTGCTGGCTGATAGTCTGGGCGAAGAGGTTGCAACCTTTACTGATGGTATAGACATCCTGAAGCCACTCTATGAAAATAGAGAAGAAGGCGAAGAACAACAATGCGCGGAAATTGCTCTAAAAATCGCTGGAATCATGTGTCGGTATCGCCAGAAAAGCGAAGACATTGAAAAATGGCTGGAGAAGTCCGCCCAGTTGGATTCAGAAGACAAGCTGCTCCATCGACGAATGCTCGTTCGGGGTGAGTCCTCTCTGATCGAGCGACGGTACGACGATGCCCTCGGACCACTAAAAAAAGCTGCTCAGGCGCAGGATGTTGGCGGTGCGCTTGCTCGCTTCCACCTGGGTGAGGCTCTCCTTGCCCTGAAACGACCTGCTGATGCTCTGGTCCAGTTCAAAAAGGCGTGGGACTGGGCGCAGGAGAGTTCGCGCGTTCCGCTGCTGATTGATGCCGGACGGGGCATGGCGCGGGTCCACAGCGAGCTTGGGGAACCGGAGCAGGCTAAGGATATTTTAGAGGCGGCTCTCCAGCGGGAACGGGCTCTCTTTCAGACAGAGTCAATTGCCGAGACCCTTACCGATCTGGCAGACCACTATATTGAAGTTGGCGAATCGAGCCGCGCCCTCGCCTATCTGGCTGAGGCAGAGAAGAACTGGGAACGCCTGGACAAGCTGACCGAGCGAATAGCTATTCAACAGAAACGCGCCCTGCTGCTGGCGGAAACGGGACAGCTAGCGGAAGCAATTGAGCTGCTGACCCCGACAATCGAATGGCGACGGAAACATCGGGATCGCTACGGTCTTGCCACTCTCTCCTTCGAGCTGGCACGGTTTGAGGCTATCCGAGGCAACCATCGTGCGGCGGAGAAGCTCTTCAGTGATGCGATTGTTACGGCGCGGGCAATCGGAAACGATCAGCTTATTGACGGGTGCCGGGTGGAGTACGCTCGCTCATTCTTCCTCGCCGGGAAACTGACGGAAGGTTACGAGCAGCTTTCACAGGTTGAGAAATCAGCCGCCACTCTGTCTCTGGAGGGCGAGCTGCTCCGGGAGCTTTACCTCTTTGACTCTGCCACCGAGAAGCACCGAGAAGCATTGAGGTTGAACGACGATGCGAACCCCTGGCTTCGTCTGATGCTTGCCACCGATCAACTGGAGGCTGGAAAGCTGGCGTCGGGACAGAAGGTTCTGGCGGAGTTCGCCGGTCAGCTCCGGGCGAACCTTATGCTGGAGCTTGCCCTGCGTCGTGCCAAAGCCATCCTCGCCGTGGGCGGAAGATACCCCCGTGCCAGCGAAGCTTGTACCAGCTATCAGTTATTAGCGGATGACTCCGGCGCGGTCTGTCATCGGGCATTGGCACAGAAGCTACTGGCAACCCAACGGGCGATGGATGGTAAAGGCGAAGAGGCTGTTGAGGGGCTGACTGAATTTCTGGCGGAGAACGACCCACCTGAGATTGTCGCCTGGCAGCTCTCGTTCCTCCGTGGTGTTCTTTCTAAAGAAACCGGACAGCGACAAAAGGCGAAGAGCATTCTGGACAGGCTCGCCGCGACGATGCCCGACGCTAAGCTGAAACAACAACTATTCAACAGCGCGATCTACCGCTCTCTCAAAGGGTAACCGATGAAACGTTTTCTTGCTCTACTCGTTGTGCTGGTGTTTGGAATGCTCCTCCTTACCTCCTGTGCGCAGAAGGCATCTCCGCGAATCAGCTGGATTGAGTCTCGCGGCGGAGGAGACGAGGTTTATCTCCACGAACTGGACTCCGATGAAACCAGCCAGCTGACCTTTAGCCGGGGTAGCAAGCTGGATCCGGCTTTCTCGGCGGATGGCAGGGCGGTTCTCTTCGCCAGCGATTCCGATGGCGACTTCGACATCTACCGCGTATCGCTGGACGCCGATGAAGCGGAGAAGCTGACCGCGAACCTGGTGGACGACCGCTTTCCCGCCGCTGGCATGGAAGAGGCCGAGGTCATCTACCTGACCCTGAACAACACAAACTACATCCTGCGGATGGCGGACTGGTCTGACACCGGGCTTGATTTGATTGAAGAGCCTGTTACCGCTTCGCTGGACAGGCGTGGCGCGCGGCTCCTCTATCAGCCCGAAGGGGAGCAGGCTCTCTGGGTTTACGACCTCGCCACTCATCGCCGAGAGCAAATCTATCTCGCAGAACCAGGTAAGCCACTGTCAGACGCGACCTGGAGCTACGATGGTGAAAGCGTCCTCTTCTCGCTGGGTTCCGGGGACTGGGCTGACCTCTACCTGGTTGATCTTGAGTCTGGAATCGCCACCCGACTGACCAACGAGGTCGGTATAGAACGCTTTCCCCGCTCTGCGGAAGACAACGAGGGAGTTTACTTCTACGGAACAATCGGTGGAGTGAACGGTGTTTATCTGCGTAGTACCGAAGAGGGACGACCACCGCGTCTGGAGTTGATCGTAGAAACCGAGGGCGAGGTTAAAGGTCTGGCAGTTTATCCTTAAGAGACCTTTGCATAATTCGACGGATTTGACTTTTCACCTATTCGGGAGGCTACCATCAAGTTGCCAGCACTTCTGTAACTGTAACAAATACCCGTAGTTATAAAATTACAACAATTG
>JAIOSI010000074.1 GCA_021107695.1 bacterium | reverse complement strand
TCTTCAACAGCATCGTCGGTTATCCGGAACTCATCGCCAACCTTGCCCAGCCATTCTTCCTCAACAGGATCAGGAATGCACGCCAGCAGGGTCAGACCAAACACCAAGGCGACGAGTACAGAACTAAGGAGTAGGCGAGACATCTTTACCTCCAGTATTTGAAACGAACAATGTGAGCATTAATCGAGATTGTTACGAAATCTGAACTCTTGGTATAAGCCCCTCACCCCAGCCCGTGGACGAGTTCCTCCCCAAAGGGGAGAGGGGGAATGGTTTCAAGCTGGTTACCTCAATCGTCGGAAAAGCACCACCACCATTGCCAGGGTGATGAGCCAGCCGAGAGCCGCCTCCAGTCCGATCAGCAGCCAGCCCACCGGAGCCAGGGCAAAGGCGAAGCCGTCGCCAAAGAACGCCGCCGTGGAGATGCCGAAGTAATCGAAGAGGCTGTAGAGCCGTGAGCTGTCAATCGGCGGATAGTACCCGGCGGTTACCGCGTCGTAGTTGACCAGAATGAAGAGAAGCCCGAAGAGGTACACAACCGCCACGGCGGTGATTATGAGCCGTAGCGGACGCTCGCCATAGCCCGCCACCATCCGCCACATTGCCAGGAAGAAAGAACGCACTCCTTTACGGAAGCGACCGATTCCGGACTCGAAGTGAACGAGGCGATGTTCCAGAATCGCTGCCTGGAAGCGCAGCTTCGATGCCGCCCGGCGGGAGCCAGCCTCGGCGAGCCGCTTTGCCGTTTCGGCAAGGATGCGGTGGAGCAGCCGCAATCCGATCTCGTCGCCTAGTCCGCTCAGACAGAGCCGCCGGAGCTTGTCCAGCGTCGCCTTGTGCAGAGCCAGTCCGCTGAGACCGTCGTGATAGAGTGCCTCCTGCGCCATCGTCCGCGCCTGCTCGGTTGCGTCAACCCGCTCGAAGAGGGCAGCGGCGGAGAAGTAGTACCGAGCGGCGGTTTCCGCCCGCAGCGTCGCCTGCTGCTCTGCCATCTGCTGGTAGAGCAGGGCTGCCTCGGCGGGGGAGTCGGGCTCCAGCTCCCGGGCGCGGGATTCCAGCTCGGCGGGCGACAAGGGTTCGACGGTTGAGGAGTTGGTCATTGGTTAGAGATTCCTGTTGAGGAGAGGCGGGTGTTTGGTTGCAGGGGCGGACCTGTGTCTTCGTTCTTGTTGATCAGCCCCTTACCCCCAGCCCCTCTCCCCATAGGGGAGAGGGTAGCTAAGGTTCAAAGGTGTTCTGGGCGAAGCCCTGCCCCGTGGTGCAGTGCACTGCGCTGCTATGAGGCGGCGTGGACGTGTTTAATGGCGGAGAAGAAGCTGCCGATGAAGCCGACCGCCGCGCCCAGCCCGATGAGACTGAGCCACCATTCCAGAGGAAGGAAGGCGGTCGCTCCGACCATCGGTGCCAGCAGGGTGTAGAGACCGTAGAGGACTCCCACGCCGAGGAGTCCGCCGAGGAGACCGACCAGAAAGCCCTGAATGACGAAGGGACGGCGGATGAAGCCGCCGGTGGCTCCGACGATTTTGAGTACTCCGATCTCCTCCCTGCGCAGGTAAACCCCCAGGGCGACGGCGTTGCCGACGACGAGGATTCCGGCAAGGACAAGGACTCCACCAATGATTAGACCGATCAGAGTGGCAAGCTCGACGATCTCGCTGAGGGACTCGATCCACTCCCGACCGTAGGAGACCCGGGTAACGCCGGGAAGGACGGCGATCTGCCCGGAGAGGGTTTTGAGCTGCTCATCGCTGTGGTGGTCAGCGGCGACGGCGACTCTGTACGAGGCTGGCAGCGGATTGTCCTCGACCTCGCCGAGGAGGTACTCGTCCTCACCGAGCATGGCACGCAGCTCGACCAGGGCGGCTTCCTTCGAGACGTAGGTGGCAGCGGCGACTCCGGGGAGGGCGATGATGCCGCCCTCGATACTGGCAAGCTCGCCCGCTGAAAGCGTGCCGCCGATGTACGCTTCGACCTCAATCTCGGCGCGGGCTTCCTCCACGGTGATCTGGAGATTATGCACCAGCAGCATTAGCACGCCGATAACCAGGAGAGCTAGCACGACGGTGAAGACGGCACCGGCGGTTCCGTTGCCCCGGCGACCAAGCCCGCCGAAGCCTTCTTTCAGGTAATAGCCAAAGTTGCCCATCGGAGCCTCGCTTTATCACAGCAATGAATCGAATGTCTTTAAGTGTCAGGTTGCGCCCTGTAGGGGCGGATCTGTGTGTCCGCCCTTGTTGTTCTGCCCCTCACCCCGACCCGTGGGACGAGTCCTCTCCCCAGAGGGGAGAGGGAGCAAAGGTATGAAGGAATAACGCATTGCTTATTTGACCATGACCTGTCCGGCTTCGATGTGGATGACTCGTGCCTCGATGCGCTTGACCAGGGAGTAGTCGTGGGTGGCGACGAGGACGGTGGTTCCCCGGTCGGCGATCTTCCGCAGCAGCTCCATAATCTTTACGGAGAGTTCGGGGTCGAGGTTGCCGGTGGGTTCGTCGGCGAGAAGCAGCTCCGGGTCTCCGGCAACGGCACGGGCGATTGCCACCCGCTGTTGCTCACCGCCGGACAGCTCTTCGGGCAAGGCGAAGGCTCGCTTCTCCAGCTCGACCACTCGAAGGATGGCGTCGGTGCGGCGGCGGCGTTCCTCCGTAGAGACCCCCTGCACCCGCAGGGCGATGTCGATGTTCTCGTAGGCGGTGCGCCGGGGCAGCAGGCGGAAGTTTTGAAAGACAACGCCGACCCGCTGGCGCAGCCGGGGCAGCCGGCGTCTTCGCAGCCGGGTCATGTCGTTACCGAGGACGGTGAGGTTGCCGCTGGTCGGCTCTATCTCGCCGAAGAGGAGCTTGAGGAAGGTCGTCTTGCCTGCGCCGGAGGGTCCGGTGAGGAAGGCGAACTCGCCCTTGTTAAGCTCCAGGCTGACACCATGCAGGGCGGTAACGCCGCCGTGGTAGCGTTTCTCCAGATTTTGAAAAACAGCCGGATACATAGAACCTCTTCGGGGGCAACTCAACTGAATTAATTGGGTAGGCGAGCCTCGACACGACCACTCGATGATATGATTCTGACGTTGCAGGGGCAACCCCTGTGGCAATGTGGTGAGTTACCTTGAAAAAAAACCAGATTCCGGCTATGCTCTCCCAATTCAACTGTGTGAGTCGTTTTACAATCCGAGCCTTTCACAACCCAAACAAGGAAAACACGATGAGACGATTAACCGTTCTGTTGGTGCTGATTCTTGCCAGCCTCTCGCTGGGAGCCGCCGGACGATTAGCAATCCTGGTCGAAGGTCAGGGGCTGCTGCCCTACTCGGTGATGGAGATGGTCAGCAAGGGTTTTGAGACTGGATTTGCCGAAGAGGGAATCAATGTGGTTCCCGAAGACGAGGTGCAGGCGATCAACACCGTCATCGACATTGGCAAGCTGGATCAGCTTGCCATGCTGGCTTCGGCGTTGGGCTGCGACTACATCGCCACCCTGCGTCTTGACGGACGGGACTCGACCTATAATCTGACGGCGGAGGTCTTCGACGCCTTCAGCGGACAGATTATCGATGGCTACAAGCTGCTGAAAATCGACAAGTCGAAGTTGGACAAAGAAATGGTCTTCGAGGCGACCCGGAATCTGGCGTGGAACCTGCCGACCTCCGGTCCGCTGGTGGAGTTGCGCGCGGGTGGCGAGCCGAGCCGGGTGGCACGAATGGCTCTTGGTGCCGGAGATGAGATTGAGTGGAACGACTACCTCTGGATTTACCGCTTTGAAGAGCCGCTGCTGCACCCCGACACCGGCGCAGCTCTGACCAAGCAGGGATTGGTAATTGTTGGCGTGGCGCGGGTTGAGAAGGTCGAGGGCAGGTATCTTTCTTTGCTGGCTCTCAGTGAATCATCCCCCGGCTACTCCTACGAAATTACCGACCGCCTGCGGCTCTTTAACGAAGAGAACTACGAAGAGTACGGCTTCGCCCGGGGAATCGTAACTCCCTTCAGCACCTTTGGCTTTGGGGCTGGTGACGACAGCATGGCAATCATTCTGCCCACGAATCCGTTAACTCCGGCACTGCCTGACATGCCGATCGCTCCCCAGCACCCCTCCGAGCCGGTCAGTGTGGAGTTCAAGCTCCTTGAACGGCACGCCGTCGGTTATGAGCCGATTAGCATCTCCGCCGACTACGATGGACTGGCAGTGGTAACGGATCAGGACCGCATCGAACTGCTGCCCCTCAAGCTCAACGCCCGCACCGGCGGCACAATCAGCTTTGAAGACCCT
>JAIOSI010000114.1 GCA_021107695.1 bacterium | reverse complement strand
GGACACTCTCCACCTCGATCTCCGCCCGCGTCATGGTATAGTCAATCGAACCGGGGATGCCGGGGCGATAGATCGTCAGCACGACCTCGCTCCCCGGCTCGCCACGCATATGCCCCACGGCCTCATTGATGTCCATGTCAAAGGTTGTTTCGCCGTCGATGGCAAGAATCTTATCGCCGGGCTGGAGTCCAGCTTCCGCCGCCGGGGTTCCGTCGAAGGGACTCATCACCGTCAGGGTGTCGTCCTCCGTGGTAATCTGCACCTGCATCCCCAAGCCACCGAACTTGCCTGAGGTCTCCAGGCGCAGGTTGTCGTACATCGGCTGCTCCATCAGCATGGAGTGCGGGTCGAGGGTCGAAAGCATCCCGCCGATGGCACCGTATATCAGATCATCGTAGGTCTCTTCGTCCACGTAGTCCCGGGAGATTACCTGGAGGACGCGGTTGAAGATGGTCAGAAGCTGGTAAACGTCGGTGTCGCCCTCCTGAGCCAGCACAGTGCTGCTCATGTCAACAATGAGCCAGAGGGTTCCGGTAACGAGAGCGGCGAGGACGATTCCGATGGTTAGGCGTTTAAGCATGATTTCTTCCGTTGATGAAAGCGACTCTGTCGCCGCTGGTTTGGTCAAATGTCAAGGGGGACACAGGTCCCCATCCGATAATGATACGGGGTGGGCGTGGGTGGTGTTCCAGACGGAGGGATTCTACTCAAGAAGAATGTATCTATCGCCTTTAAGAACAAAGACTGGATACTCCGCCTCTAATGGAATCGTAACCTGTTTGTCACTATGGCTGCTTCCCTCTGCTACCATATGGTCCCATAATACTTCGAAAAACTCGTTATTCTGGGTTGTACAGCAAACATCGGACGGAGTACGTTTGTACTCAAAGTCGCTGGAGTATGGGGAATCAAGACTGAAGAAAGCCCCAATACGATAATCGATGTTTTCTTCTAACTCGTATGTTAGCCGTTCGCCCCACGTTCGTCCGGAGCTGTAAATGGGTAGATCGAACAGACCATCATTACGACCACTTAGATTGAACGGCGCGGCACTTAAAACAACACCGCCGGATTGTTTTATTTTTTCACCTTCCTGCATAATATCTGCAAACATAGACTCGCTCACCTCGGCGGCCTGACCCCAGGCAAGCGAAGCATTAAAAGTAGCGAACAGGTAAACTGCGGACACTACTCCCAGGGTGATGTAGGTCGGTAGCTTCTTCCAGCGAGAAAGGCGTTGAGCAAGCCACATTGCCCCAACAATAAAACCGGGAATCATCAGGTAAAAATACCACACCTGTACGCTAACCAGATTTGGGATGAGGGTAGCAAACAACCAGATGAATGCGAAAGCCGGAACGGAAGACAGAGCCTTTATGAGGTTCAGTTTTTTGCTCCGAAGACCAGCTTTCAGGACTCCCCAGGCGAGTAAGCCGTAATAAACAACCGATGGCAGGAAAAAGAACAAATATCCCAGCAAACCAAGGGCACGATAGAAATAAGGGACCGCTGGTAGATACGTCAGATAGACAAAGGGGCGAGACAGCAGACCTTCTTCCAGCAGGTGGGGTTGGAATGGTATTTCAAATATAAGTCTCTGGAAAAGTACCGCCAGGAGTGCTAATCCCATCAGTCCTAAAGTAATGAAACCGTTTTTCAGAGCCCGTTTATTATCATCATTCTGGCGTACAGATTGACCCCAGGCGAGGAAAGAGCCAGCTAACAGCAGGGTAACCCCTGATTCTTTTGATAGCAGAGCCAGGTATGCAGAGATTGCAATGACAAAGCCCCAGAATATTTTTCTTGAACGATTATTTTTAGTGTTCCGATTATCTATGAACCTGAGTACTCCAACCATCGATAACAGGTAGAATAGCAAACAAAGAGCGTCGGCGTGATCCCCTATCCAGTTGACAGTATGCATTACTTTTGGGTGAATAATAAAAAGCAATGTACCAATCAACGCCCACCGGGAGCTGGAGAGGATTTTTCTAATGATGAGGTACAGGAAGAAACCACTGAGGGCATGGATTAATATCTGCCACAGATGAAAGAAGAGGGGATTGTCGCCGAAGAGTCGATTGATACCCGAAAGGCTTATGTTTACCAAGGGTCGATAATAGCTACTACCCTGGTAGCTATTGCTGAAAAACTCCAGGAGACTATGAGACTGGGGAACCGGATAGATTGCCAGCGTATAGCCATCGCTGACGAAAGGCGTAGAGAGAGTGGGAGAAAAAACCACAACGGCAAAAAGTAAACAGATGCCGAAAACAATGAAACTATTAATTCTGGAGTTATGTTGAGTTTCGATAGTCACTTAATTTTCTCCTCAAAAGTTTCTTACCGCGCCAAATACTTCAGCGGGTCAATTGCTCTGCCGGCTTTGCGCATCTCGAAGTGCAGCCCCGGCTCGGTGGTTGTTCCGGTGGTACCTACCCGACCGATGTTCTGTCCCTCGCTAACGGAATCACCCACCGAGACCAGGACGGAGTCGGCGTGAGCGTAGATGGTGTGCAGCCCGTCGGCGTGGGCAATGACGAGCATCTTGCCGTAGCCCTGGAACCAGTCGGAGTAGATGACCTCGCCGGGCAGGACAGAGACAAAGTACTGCCCCGACGGCGCGGCGATGTCTATGCCGTCGGACTTGGTAGTGGTGCCGTAGCGACTGTCCTCGACCCGCCCAAAGTAGCGGGTGATTGTCCCGTCGGTGGGCCAGATGCGCAGGTCGGGAACCTCCGTGGAGTAAACGCCGGAGTCCGGAATTTCTGCCACGCTGACGTCATGCCCGGCGCGCGAGCTGGCATCGGCGGTAATCAGGTCGTCGAGCTTGCTCTGAAGCTGCGCCGCCGCCCGTTCTTTCTCTCGGATAACCGCCTCGTAGGCTGAGCGTTCCCGCTGCACCTTCTCCAGCAGCTCCTGCTTATCGTCGAGGTCTTTGTCGTAGAACGCCTGTTCCTCCGCCGCCAGAATTCGCAACTCCTCAAGGGTTTCGATGGCGACCTGAAGGTCCTGTTTCTTCAGATCCTCTTCGGCTACGGCGTCGAGGATCTCCTGATAAATCTCCCGATCCTGAGCAGCGAACGCCTTTAGGAAGAGGAAGCGTCGCCCCATTGCCGAGAAGTCCTGGGCGGAGAAGATGAAGCGTCCGCCGCCATTGCGTCCGATTTCGTAGAGCAGGGTCAACCGCTGACCGAGGAGAAAGCGGCGTTCATCGGCGAGCCTGGCAAGGCGGGTTATCTCCGCCTCGGTCTGAGCGATGGCGAGGATGGTAGTGTCCGAGGTATCTTGCAGGCGGCGGAGGTTCGCCCGTCCCTTCTCGGCGCGTTGCTGGAGCAGCTGTAGCTCACCGAGGATGCCCAGCTCCTGGCGGCGCACCTCTTCCCGTGCCGTGCGCTGGATGCGCAGGTCGGACTCGATGGAGGATAGCTCTGCCTGTAGCTCTTCCATGCCAGCAAACGCCCGCTGGGAAAAGAGGAAGAGTCCGGCGACGATCAACCCGCCAATGAGCAGCAACGGCAGGAGCGAGCTAAGGGCTTTGAGGAGTCGTTTCATGAATGCCTTTGAACAACCAGCCAGGAATACCTGAAAAGTATTCTCGTTTATCGGATACAAGGGGCATCTTCTGACATACACTGTCGGTAAAGGACGTACTGCTGCGACCTCTTCTTGCAGAC
>JAIOSI010000298.1 GCA_021107695.1 bacterium | reverse complement strand
CATTACGGAATCGTCGGGACTGCCGAGTACGTCGTAGCCGGTAACCAGTAGCCAGCCACCGTTGCCAAGGAAGGCGTTGGCAGCATCGCGCTCGGCAGTGGTGGTTACGCGACCGGCATTATTTGTACCGGAGGCATACCAGATCACGATATCGTAGCCGTTCCACCAGGTCGCATCGCCAGTGTAGGTTCCGGTGTCGCCATTATTGACAATCAGCTCATAGGTAAAGGTTTCACCCATGGGACCAACGATGTCTGGAACGACGTTGCCGAGACCACTGTAGGTACCAGTGCCATCATCATCACAGATGAAGCCAACATCGGCGGCGGCCAAGCAAAGCCCGACCATTAGCAGAACTACAAGTGTGGTACGCATGTCGTTCTCCCTTGAGAAAAGGATTGAAAAATGTGAGATGGGGGATTCACTACTCTCCCCGTGAATTATAGTAATTTATGGTAAAAATTTCTAGTTTTTATTTTGAAGTCTTGGTATTAACCCCTCACCCCGACTCGTGAGATGAATTTTCCCCAGGGGGGCGAGGGAGAAAGGGAAAGGGATAATTACTCGAAACTGGACCAGCAGAGCGGCTGTTGCACAAATTGCATCAAATCTGTTATCCGGCTAAAAGAGAGGCGGTGGCGGCAGCCTGAGGTTGCTTTCACCTAGGCATAGCTAGTTTTACGGAGCGTGCCACTGCCGTCCCTGCGCCTGTTCTCGGAGGTGTAACGCAGCGACCGCTGGTGAGGCAGACACGAAAAGATGTTTGCTGTAAAATAACTATATCAGCTTGTTAATTAGAGTGTTATAGATAGGCAATCTCTCGAGATCAGCCGTAAAAAGCCCCCGTACCATCAAATCAACCGAGACTCTGAGCCTGCCACTTTTAGCGATCCTGAAAGTGTCACCGAGAATAGCCTGTAACTATGATAATAACCACAGGTTACTTCTATGAACAGGTACATCGTTAAGTGATTATACCAAAGGTAAAGTATGGGTGTATTGCAATACCCTCATACGGTTTGAGTTCGTTGTCTGCTCCTATAGCTCCAGACGGGTTCCGTCAACCCCCAGACGCTGGAGGATCTCCCCTGCACT
This sequence comes from bacterium, assembly GCA_021107695.1. Taxonomy (GTDB): domain Bacteria; phylum RBG-13-66-14; class RBG-13-66-14; order RBG-13-66-14; family RBG-13-66-14; genus JAIOSI01. The sequence goes on along the minus strand of JAIOSI010000298.1, from coordinate 9,142 downwards.
GGCGTTGGCTGGCTCCGGCTGATAGTCGAGGTTAATGGTCAGCGGGTGAATCAGGGCGCGTTGCAGCTCGCCGCCCCGAATAAGAACCTCTATCGCTGCAGTCTGCTGGGCATCATAGTTCCATTCCTGGTCGAAGACGTAATTGCCCAGGGAATAGCAGATCAGCCCGCCGTTGTACAGCTCGATTGGTTCGAGGACGTGGGGGTGATGCCCGGCGACGATGTCGGCTCCGGCGTCAATGGCACCACGGGCAAAGCTGACCTGAATGGCGTTGGGCTGGGGAGCGTACTCCGAGCCGAGGTGAAGACTGACCACGACGAGGTCAACCTCGTCCCGCACAGCGGCAACGTCCTCGCGGAGATAGCCCATTCCCCAGGCGGAATGCCCCGCGCTGTTCGCCCCGGCGGTCAGGCTGGACGCTCCGGCGTATGCCAGAAAGGCGACGGTCAGGTCATCGCGCCGGATGATTGCCGGTTGATGAGCCTCGTCCAGGTCGCGCCCCGCGCCGCAGGGTTCAATCCCTGCTTGACGGAGGATATCCAAAGAGAACGCCACGCCGTCCCGCCCGACGTTGCTGGTGTGATTGTTGGCAAGAGAGAGAACATCAAAGCCAGCCACCTGGAGGGCAGGGAGCTGCTCTTCCTTTAGCTGAAAACTCAGATGGTCGGGACGGAGATTAGGATTCTCTTTGAAGAGGGACTCCAGATTGGCAAAGGCGATGTCAGCCGTTGCCGTCAGGAAGAGGTTGCGCCGGAATGCCCAGGCGGGATCGTTGCGAAGCTCTGCCACCTTACGCACCTTCCGCGCTAGCATCACATCGCCACAGAGTACCAGGCTATAGACCCGCAGCTCCTCACTGGGAGTGAAGTCGGCATAACCGACCAGACCTCGCGCCGGAAGCTCCTGCTCCGCCACATAGTCCAGTGCCAGCCAGAGCAGGGCAGCGGCGACTGGCAGCAGAACAAGTGAAATCCAAAATGGCAGGGGTCGCTTCATCATTTGACCGGAGGAAGGTGGAGGTCATTGCCCAGCTGTAAACAACTCCAGCCCGGCAGCGGTCGCGCCGAGGTGAGGAGGATTCCCCGCTTATCCTTTAATAGAAGCGTCAGCGTCTCCTCGTAGTCCCTACCGCCGAGGAGGGCGAGGGGCTGGTCGAGAATCAGGAAACGGTGGTGGCGACTCAACGCAGCGCCGAGCTGGAGTCGGGCGTTCTCTCCGGCGGAGTATGGTCCCGGTCGTTTGAGAAGGTGTTGCAGCTTCAGCAAAGCGGCAAGCTCCCGCTCGAGCTCCGGCGGTGCCGCCAGCGGTGGCACGGGAAACGGCAAAAAGCCAACCCCGGCGGGCTGACCAGCTTCGCTTGAATCATCGGGCAGTGAGTACGGCTCGCCATCCAGCCTCAGCGAGACCTCACTGCCGACCAGCACACCGCTCATCAGCCGACAGAGCAGAGAGCGACCAGAGCCGGACTCCCCGACCACGCAGAGCTTCTCGCCATCGGCGAGGGCAAGCTCGAACTCGCCATAGATGAGGCGCAGCTTACCCATCGAGTAGTCGCTTCACTGTCGTCTGTACCGTCGCAAGCTCGATTGTCTCCATGCAGTTTGGCGAACGATCGCAGCTGCGTTTGTAGCACGGAGCGCAGTCCAGCGAGGTGTTCAGCTTCTCGCCCTGTCCGTAGAGGTCAATCTCCTGCTCGCAGGTCGGACCGAAGAAGGCTACAACCGGGGTCTCCACCGCCAGGGATACATGAAGCCCCAGGGTGTCTCCGGTAAGGACGACGGCGCAACGCGCGCAGAGGGCGGCGAAGGTCAGCAGGTCGTTGCCGCTGCCCCCGGAGATGGCGTTGGGCAGAGCCGATAACTGATTCAGTGCCGCCTGCTCCCGTCCACCGCCGAGGAGCAGAAAGCTCATTTTCGGCAGGCTCTTCACCAGCGCGATGTACCGCTCCAGCGACCAGTTCTTGTTGACGAAGACCGCACCCGCCCCGATGTTCAGCCCGATCACCCCCGACTCGACCCTTCGCTTAATCCGCTCCAGCCCCTGTTCGATAATCTCTCCGGCAAGCTCCCGTTCCTCCTCACCGGGGGTCAGCCGATAACGCTCGCCCCGATAGTCCAGCCCCAGGGCCTCGGCAAGTAACTGCTGATAGCTCTTCTGGTTACGGTGGAACTTCTCTTCGTCGTCCAGCCCCAGCCGCCAGTAGTAGTCCATCTGAGAGTCAACGGGACGGAGCGCGCCACGGTGGTCGTGAACAAAGCCGTAGTGTTGCTCTGCCTCCACCCGCATTCCCACCCCGGTGGCTTCCGGCTCTTTGTCGAGGACATAAACCGCTTCGAAGCGGCGACCGGTCAGCCCCAGCACCGTCTCGAAGTTCAGGGGCAGGGCGGCGTTCACCAGTGGTTGATTGGCGACCAGGGGCAGCGAGGCTTCGGCGGTTACCCAGGTGATGTACGCCGTCTCGCCGTGCCTCCGCCGCAGGGCAGGCAGCAGGGCGCAGGTGCGCAAAACGTCGCCCAGCGCGCCGAGCTTGACCACCAGCACCTCCGCCCCACGGGGGGAGTAGTCGGCGCAGTCGGGGCAGGTTCGCTTGAACCTGCAAGGCACGCCACCACGATACCAGCGGCAATCAGTTCTGACAGTCCAGTTAGGCATAGGGTTAGTTGGACTCCGTGGCTAGTTGCTCCATCCTGTTCCACACTTCACGATTCTTAACTTTATATTCATCATTGATGGGGTACGGTCCGAAGTTCATCATAAGAGAAACTTCATCCTCTGTTAGCTGTGTGTACATATGATCAATGGCATAATTCCTTATACCATCATGTGTTGTAAAACAGTAGGTGATATGCGATGAACCTGGAAAAGAAAAAAGAAGCACTTCTGAGGCATAATCGGTAGGCTTATCGAGTTTATATCTAAAATCTTCAGCAAACTGGAAAAATATCGACCTTGTATGCCCGAGGTGTGCCTCATACTCTCTATAGTTAGATATGTAAATACATTTGTATTGTTCCATCACATCTGCGTAAGCATTTGAGCTACCAGGTACTAACTTACCATCACCAGTGTAAAGTGGTTCAAAATATTTATGCCTGTTAACGCTTATTATCTCCTGCATCTCCTCTACCGTGAATTGATTTTCACCTGTTAAATCCACAACAAACATCCAACCGACAACAGTATCGTCAAAAGAAATCAACGAATAAACAGGACCTGCTGGTCCCATGGTTGCCGGAGAGTCTGGAAAAAGCTTCTTGAGGTAAAGCTCCGCCGCTTTAGTAGCCAAATCAAGACCAACTTCAGTTAAGGTACTAACTTGTTCAGTGAGATAAGCTCTTCTTTGGGCGATTACGGCTTCTTCACGCTGGTTGCCGAGGCAAATACTGGCTAAAGCAACCACCAAAACTATAAGAGTGATATTACGCATGAGCGACTCCTGATTAGATTTAGCCCCCCATCCCAGCCTTCCCCCCAAAGGGAGGAAGGAGATAGTCGGGGAGGTTCGCGCTGCTAGTCCGAGATGTACGACGAGAGGCCGTACTTCTCTTGCACCTCTGCGGCGGTGGTTGCCGCTTCGTCCCGGTCGGTGAAGGGTCCGACCCGAACCCGGTAGAGCGGCTTGCCCTCCGCCGTGGCGGTCTCGACCACGTAGGCACGGAAGCCGTCGGTGCCGAGCTTGTCTCGCAGGGCAATGGCGTTGTCGCCATCGCCGAAGGCTCCAACCTGAATAGAGAAGGTCGGCTCGTCGGTGGGCGGATCATCCGGCGGTGGCTCGCTGGTCTCAGAGGAATCGCCTGTCGTGGAGCCGTTGTCGGTAGTCTCCGGCTCCTGGGTCTGCTCCATCAGGGCGAGGATCTCCGGGGGCAGCTCCAGCAGCTCCGCCTCCGGGTCGTCCTCCTCGATCAACAGCTCGTCGGGCATCACAAAGGGCTGCCCGTCGGCATCGTAGAAGACCGAATCCACGGTGTTCACCCCGTCGGGGTTCACGTCGGGGGCGTTGTTCAACACATCCTCGGCGTTGGGGTCTTCCTCGACGCTGCTGTTGCAGGTCTGGGTCAGCAGAAAGGTAACCCCGGCGACGACGATGATGATCGCCAGAATCAGCCCGGTAAAGGTTCCGCCACCCTTTGGCTTGCGGTCGCGGGGAGGTTTGTAGTCGTAGAACTCCAGATCGCTCACAGCGTTACCTCGTTGAGAGTGTACTCAGTGCTGCCCAGCCCCAGGGACTCGGCGACTTTTAGCTGAATGTTGCCGTCCACGTTGGGATAGATTTTTCTGAACTTGTCCTCACCAGCGGGGCAGTCGTCCAACCCGGTTGCGGCGGTAACCAGGTCGCGGCTGGCAGCATCCACGGCGACGGGGTCTCGCCCGGCAACGATTCCCAGGTCGGGGACAATCGGGTGATTGTGGTAGGGATAGCAGTCGCAGCTTGGCGAGACATCGGTGATGAAGTTAAGGTAGAGGGCGCGACCCTTGAGGTGCCGGTGCAGAGCCGTGGCATAGACCGCCATCCGCTCCTGAACCGACTCGGCGGCACTGTCCCAGCGGAAGACTATTGTATGTACGGGACAGACTACCAAACAGTGTCCGCAGCCAGTGCAGATTGATTCATCAATCTTTGCGGCGGCTCCGGTAAGGTTAATCGCCGACCAGGCGCATTCCTCCACGCAGCGACCGCAGGCGGTGCAGCCCTCTTCGCGGACAATCGGCTTGCTGTCCACGTGCATGTAGAACTTCCCCGCCTTGGCGGCGCAGCCCATCGAGATATTCTTCAACGCCCCGCCGAAGCTGGTCTGCTCGTGTCCCTTGAAGTGGCTCAGGCAGACCAGGGAGTTGGCTCCGGCGACGATTGCCCCCATCTTCACAGTATCGCCACCCTCAACGGGAGAGGGTAGCTCGGTAACGTCATCTCCCCGCAGACCATCCGCCGGGAGGAAGGGTGCGTCAATCTGTGGCGGAGCAAAGCCGTGCCGGATCGCCAGTTCGGTTAGCGAGACCCCGTCCCGGCGGCTGCCCACGTAGAGCGTGGTGGAGTCGGTGAGGAAGGGAGTCGCACCCAGCTTTTTAATCTGCTCCACCACCACGCCAGCCAGGGGCGGACGGAGGTATGCCAGATTCCCCGCCTCGCCGATGTGGAGCTTCACCGCCGTAAGGTCGCTCTTGCTGATGACCTCGCTCAAGCCGCTGAGTTTCAGTAGCTTGGCAAGCTGAGTCAGCAGGCTTTCGTTACGCTGCCTGGCGAAGTTCAGATAGTAAACGGTGGGTTTTGACATGGTTATGGTTCCGCTAGTAGGGACACGGCATGCCGTGTCCTGTAAGTAAATTACGCCAGAAAGTCAAACTCCTCATCCAGCTTGTCAAAGTTCGGATACTCGGCGAAGTCCTCGATTGCGTCCTTGTCCGTCTTGCCGAGGAGCTTGACGGCGATCAGCTCGAAGACGATTCGCCCAAAGTCCAGGGACTCCTCGATACCCCACTCGCTAAAGACCGCTCCGGTGAGGGGGCCGAAGTTGCGCCGCCCGAACTCAATCAGCCCGCCGAGGAGTTCCTGCCCGCTGACATGGCGGGGCTTCGACAGCCGGGAGACGACGCTGGCAACGGTGGCAAGGACGAAGTAGTAGGAAGCCTTGGCGTACCGCTGATCCAGCCGGGGATAGAGCTTCTCAAACTCGTCGGAAAACTCGTGCATGGGATTCACCAGAGGGGGTGCAAATACGTAAGGGGTTGGGATGGTTTTGTAGGGGCACGGCGCGCCGTGTCCCTACGGCTAATGGTGTAAATCGGAATTAAGCGAAGCGTAGGCGTTGTGGTTGTGGATGCTCTCGAAGTTCTCGCACTCCACATGATAGCTCTGCACTCGCTTGTCGGCATCCAGTTCCGTCGCCACGGCACGGACGATGTCCTCCACAAAGCGCGGGTTATCGAAGGCCTGTTCGGTGATGTACTTCTCGTCCTCCCGCTTGAGCAGGGCATAAAGCGGGGAGCTTGCCGAGCGTTCCGCCAGTTCGATCAGCTCTTCAATCCAGATAAGCTCTGGCGAGCGCACCCGCAGGCGGATGACCGAGCGTTGGTTGTGCGCCCCCCGGTCGGATATCTCCTTGCTGCACGGGCAGAGGCTCATCACCGGCACGGCGATCTGAAGCTCCAGGTCGAGACCGTCGTCATCGCCCATCGCCAGGAAGGCAGCCCGGTACTCCATCAGCGAGGTCTCGCCGGATACCGGAGCGGTTTTCTCGATGAAGTAGGGGAAGCGCAGCTCCAGGTGCGCCCGGGCGGCGAAGAAGCGTTTCCGGGTTTCGCTGACGATCTCCTGAAGGTTCTGATTCGATATTTTGCCTCGGTGGCGGTTCAGAATTGAGATGAAGCGGCTCATGTGCGTGCCGCGAAAGTTCATCGGCAGGTCAACGTACATGTTGACCCGCGCCACGGTGGACTGCCAGCCGCCGCCACGCTCCTCCACCGTGATTGGGTAGAGGATGTGCTTGACCCCGACCTTGTCCAGATTGAGGGCGTGGCGGGGCGCGTCCTCGGCAAGGTCGGCAAGCTCGGAGCGTAACTGGTGATTGTCAGGCATGTTTCCTTTTCGTGGCTTTGTTCGCAAGGGTATGGCGTGCCGTGTCTCTACAGCTTTTGATTTTGTAGAATATCCTCAACCCGGCGGAGGTCAGCCGGGGTGTCCACTCCGTAGCCGTGCCAGTCGGTCTCCACGCAGTCAATCCGCATTCCACCAGCAAGCCAGCGGAGCTGCTCCAGTTTTTCCATCTCTTCCAGTTCGCTGGCAGGCAGCTCCACCGCCCGCTGTAACGCCGCGTGGGTGAAGCCGTAGAGTCCGACATGCCGCCAGAAGTTGCTTGCCGAACCGTCGCGGTCATGGGGAATCGCCGCCCGGCTGAAGTAGAGAGCCTGCCCGCTACTCGCCAGCACCGCCTTAACGCAGTTTCGGTCGGCGAATAGCTCCGCTGAGTCCTCCCGGTGAACGGCGGTTACAATCTCTGCTTTGTCATCAGTAATCCGACCATCCGCCAGTCGGCTGACCAGAGCATTTAGCAGGGCGGGGTCAATCAGCGGTTCGTCGCCCTGGAGGTTCAGCACGAAGCGGCAGTTGAGGTTCCTTGCCACCCAGGCGACGCGGTGGGTTCCCGACGGCAACTCCGGGGTCATCACGGCATCGTGTCCCGATTCGCGCACCACCCGGGCAATCCGCTCGTCGTCAGTCGCCACGATTACCCAGTCCACGTTGGCGGCGGACTTCGCCCGCTCGATGGTATGGAGAATCATCGGGCGACCGAGGAGGCTCTTCAGCGGCTTGCCGGGAAAGCGGCTGCTGGCGTAACGCGCCGGAATTACACAGACTGTGCGGGGAGGCTTCATGGAATCTTTGGAATAGTGTTGACTCATCTTGTCATAGACAAGGGGTTTTAACCCCTTGCTAGAAATTGCGGTTGCTCTAATTCCGCAAGGGGCTGAAGCCCCTTGTCTAGACCACGCCCTATATAAAATCACATCTCCCGCAACTCCGCATAGCCCTCTGACCAGCGGAAAAGCCAGGGCTGTCCGTCTTCGTCGAGATAAGCCGTTATTCCCAGCGGGGTTAGCTCCACAGGCAGGCACAGCCACTCGCCCCAGTTGGTGCTGACCAGCTCGACCTCTCCCACCCGCAAAGTCAGCTCGTAGCCAAGCTGCTGGCGCAGGTCAAAGGCTGGCAGACGATAGCTCTCGACCGGGGCAAGCTCCAGCTGACTGAGCAGTACCGCCAGTGTGCCAAGCCCGGGACCGTCGGTAACTGCCTGATACCGCCAGGTCGTTGCCGAGAGCAGCGAGCCGAGGAGCATTCGGTGAGCTTCTCCCACCGCCGGGCGGCTCAACAGCAGGGTCAGACCGTCCCGCTCGCAACCGAGGGTCAGACCAGTGCCGGATTCCAGAGTATATTCCGACGACCAGCAGTAGTCGTAGTATCGAAGGCTCTCCCGCCCCAGATAGTACGGCTCGCCCTTCGCAGTCGAGAAAATCTCCCAGACCAGCTCTTCACCCAGACGGGAGGGGGTACTGGTTGGTTGGGGCAGGGCTTCGTCGAGGACTGTTCCAGCCTCACCAATAGTCAGCGGAACCGACTCCACTATCGGCTGCTCGCAGCCAGCCAGCAGGAGACTGACCAAAGTAGTGAACAGCACGGCAGCTGGCTTGATACTCCTCATTTTCCCGGTCATTGTATCATAGTGGCTGGAACAGGAATAGCCAGCGGACGGAATCGGGCGGCTTGTGGTAGAATTGCGTCGATTGGGATAGATACTGATTGCATACAAACTCAGGAGTTACCTTGTCCAGCAAATCTGAAAAGCAGAAGATTCTCGTAACCAGCGCCTTGCCCTACGCCAACGGCTCGCTTCATGTCGGTCAGCTTGCCGGAGCCTACCTTCCCGCCGATCTCTTCGTCCGCTATCACCATCGGGTCGGCAGCGACGTGGTCTTCATCTGCGGCTCTGACGAACACGGCGTTGCGATCACGCTGGCTGCTGATGCCCGCCAGACCACGCCTCAGGCGATTGTGGACAGCTTTCATCCTCAGTTGAAGGCGACCTTCGACCGCGCCGCCTTTACGCTGGACTACTACGGACGCACCTCGTCGCCGGAGCATCACAAGACCGCTCAGGCGTTCTTTAAGGTACTCCACGATGGCGGCTGGCTGGTAACCCGCACCGAGGAGCAGTTCTACGACGAGAAGGCCGACCGCTGGCTCCCCGACCGCTACGTGGAAGGAATCTGCCCTCACTGCGAACACCCCGATGCCCGGGGCGATGAATGCGAGAAGTGCGGAACCTGGATCGAGGCGAAGACCCTGGGCGAGCCGAGGAGCAAGCTCACCGGCAACACGCCGATCCTCAAAGAGACCACCCACTGGTACTTTAAGCTGTCGGAGATTGCCCCGGAACTGGAAGGCTTGGTGCTGGCGCAGGATGCCGCCGTCGGGTAGAAGAATAGCGTGCTGACCTACTGCCGTGCCTTGTTTCAGGAAGGCTTGGTAGACCGTCGGATCTCCCGCGACCTGGAATTGGGCGCGCCAGTTCCGCTGGGGGGTGCCGAGGGCAAGGCTATCTACCTCTGGTTCGAGAATGTGCTTATCTACATCACCGCGACGAAGGAG
>JAIOSI010000270.1 GCA_021107695.1 bacterium | reverse complement strand
TAATCAGAGGCATCGCGGAGGCATCAACTCGTTGAGACTCCACGCTTACTCCCCTTCGTTCTCGGTCAGTTCTTCGATTTCATCGCCGTGGGCAAGCTCACGCAGCTCTTTATACGGTCCGGCAATGACCCGGTCCTCGAACTCCAGACCGGAGAGAACCTCGATATAGGTATCATCGGAGATGCCTGTAGTGATGGGGTGGAAGTTGGTCAGTCCATCTTTGACCACAAAGACACCTTCAACATCGCTACGGTCATCGGGCAGGATGTACTCCTCGCCCAGCCACTCCAACACCTGTTCGGCATCACGCAGAACCACGGCAGTTCTTCCACGGTGTTGGTGGTAATCTCCACGGTCGCGCTCATACCGGGCAGCACAGCAGCGGGGAGTTCATCGTCAATCACGACCTTGATCTCGAAGTTGACGACCTCTTCGTTGGTTCCGGCGTAGGAGGTCTTGGCGGAGCGGGCAATCTCGGAGACATGCCCGGCGTACTGTTCGCGAGGGAAGGCCTCGATCTCGATGATCGCTTCCTGACCGATTGCCAGGTGGATGACATCGGTCTCGTCAACATCGGCCTCAACCTTCATCCCCTCCAGACTGGCGATGGTCGCCAGTGCCGTACCGCCGATATTCGTTGTGCCGGGGACGGCGACCTCGCCCTTCTCTACATTGAGAGCCACCACGACGCCGTTCATCGGAGAGACGTAGCGGGTCTTGTCCACGGTATCACGGGCGGCGCGAACCAATGCCATCGCGCTCCAGGTGCTGGCGCGGGCGGCTTCGTATTGAGCGCGCAGAACCTCAACGGAGGTCTGCGCCTGCTCCCACGCCTGATCGGAGATCAACCCATCCCGATAGAGGCTCTCGCTGCGTCGCCGCTCTTCCTCTGCCTGAGAAAGATTAGCCTTGGCAAGGTCGAGGTTGGCGTTGGCGCTGGAGTAACCCGCCTGGCTCTGGGAGAGCATGCTCTCCGACTGGTCGGGGTCGATTTCCAGAATCAGGTCGCCCTCGCTGACCTGCTGACCCTCCTCCACCGCCACCAGGGTAATCTCCCCGGAGGTCAGCGCGGAGAGGTCAACCTCTATCGCCGGGCGCACATTGCCTGTTCCGTCCACAATGCTGGCGATGGTGCGCGGTTCGATCTCCTCGACGGAGACCTGGGGTAGCTCCTCACCAGAAGAGAGGACGTTGAGTACCACCAGCACCACTATGGCACCGAGGATAACCAGCAGAATAGTCCGGCGACGTTTCTTCTTCTTGTTTTGTTTTGTCTTGTCAGCCAATTTCAACTCCCCACTCTGGGGTTATTGCTCTGGTTAAGGTCTTGAATTCTGAGCTGCAACGAGGGCATTCTCCAGCAGAAGCTGCGTCGTTACCGGACCTACTCCGCCGGGAACAGGACTCAGCCAGCCAGCGACCTCTGCCACGGCGGGGTCAACATCACCCAGCTCATGCCCCAGCTCGTCATCCCAGTTAAAGCCAGCGTCAAGGACAATCGCTCCGGGCTTGACGAACTCCGGGGTAACCATCCGCGCCCTGCCAATTGCCACTGCCAACACGTCGGCTTCTCTGCAAACCGCTGGCAGGTCGGCGGTACGGCTGTGGCAGACGGTAACGGGGAGATGCTCCGCCAGCAGCAGTTGCAACAGCGGCTTGCCCACGGTGGGGCTGCGTCCAACGATAACCGCCCGCTTACCCTTTAGCTCAACCCCGGTGCTTTTCAGCAGGTGAAGGATCGAGCGTGCCGTCGCCGGAATAAAGCTCGGTCGTCCCAGAGCCAGTAGTCCGGCGTTCTGCGGATGCACCCCATCCACGTCCTTCAGCGGGTCAATCAGCGAGTCCACCATTGCCGGGTCGAGCTGCTCTGGCAAGGGACGCATTACCAGTACGCCATGAACCCCCCGGCTGGTTTCCTTTAATATTCGGTCAAAGTCATCCTGCGCTATGGCATCGGGATAGCCCGTCGGCTCCACGGTGAGACCGATCCGCTTCCCTGCTCGTTTTAGAGAGCGAGCGTAGGAGTTGCCCGCGATGTCGCCTTCGGCGGAAAGAATCGCCAGCTTCGGTTCAATGCCAGCTTCCTTCAGGCTGGTGGCAAGGGCGGTGTTGCTCTCTTTCAGCTTGTTCGCTAAGGCTTTACCGTCAATCTTTTCTGCGGACAAAGCTACTCCTCCCCAATTTTAATTTGGCGTTAAGTGTAGCCGTCCGGGGCGGTAGAGTCAAGACGGGGCTGAAGTAACCATAGCTTGAGATACGCGGAGCAACCTGATACACTGCGGGGACGCTCATTGAAACCATCCCGGAGGAAAAATGTCTCGACTTAGTCTGGTTCTGCTGCTCCTCATCGGTACCCTGACCCTGGCTGGTTCGCCGATGTTAACCGATACTACCCTTCCCGCTTCATCCTTTGACGTTACCATCACCGTCCTCAACACCTTCGCTCCGGACTACGTCAGCCAGATCCTCGGTCTGGACTACGACGAAGCCAACGATCGCCTCGCCTTCGGTAGTGCCAACTACTATGATCCTGAGGTTACCTTCTGCGATCCCGACACCGGAGCTTACCTTGCCGAGGTTGCCTACAGCTCTCCCTTACTTGACTTCGGTGTCTGCCTGGACGACGATGCCTCTCACCTCTATCTGACCGAGTGGGGTGACGGCAAGCTCTACACCTGAGACTGGTCAAGCTGGAGCAGCATCGATAGCCCCACTGGCACTGATGGGCGGGGGATGGACTATCGGGACGGTTACATCTGGCTGGCAGTCCACACCAATTGGAGTGTCAAGAGATTCCTGCCCGATGGCAGTGGAGTGGAGACCTACTCCACCCCTCAGCCCCAGGACAATCTCAGCGGTCTGACCACCTTCCCACTGGGTTCCGATGCCGGGATTATTCTGACCAGCTACTACGCGGATAAGTTCTTCTTCTATCGCTACGACGGCAGCAGCCTCGCTTTCCTCGGCGCGGTTGACATTCCGCTGTGGACTAACTTTGCCCTCGGTCTAGCTTACTCTGCCAGCCGGGACAGCTTCTATTATAGCTATACCGATGGAGCCACCCATACCATTAGCGAGATGGATATCGATATCGTACTGACCAGCATCGAAGAGACCACCTGGGGACAGATTAAGGCGATGTAACAACTAAAAATGTTGAATGCAGGGGCCGCCCTTTCTTGTACGATTAAAGGACGAAGACAAGCTTCGCCCTTTGGCATTGAAGAGGGTTTGCCACGATGTTGTTAGGGCGTAACTAAGCTGCTATACTGTTTTTAAGGGCTAGAAAACTCTCAAAACAAAACATCCCCCAAACCTCGTTGGAGGAACAATGTTTAAGCATACCCTAAGTGTTCTGCTTCTTCTCGCTGTGGCAGGTCTGGCATTGCCACCCTCTGCCCCTACCTATGACTTTACCGTTACCATTCTGGCAACCCATCATCCGACCTATTCTCAGCAGATTCTGGGGTTGGAGTATGATGAGGGTTACGACGAGCTGATGTTTGTCAGCGATACGAACAACAAGATATATGCGTGCAATCCGAACAACGGAGTTTATCTTGGAGACTGGGATGTTCACGGCTCGAACGGCTCCGGTTGGGGAGTTTGCCTGGACGACACCACCAACATTCTCGCCAATGACACCACAAGCAGCTCGATGTGGGAGTTCAATGGTTCAAACTGGAGCAACTTTACCAACCCCTGCGGCAGTAACGGTCGGGGGATGGATGGGAACAGCTACTACACCTGGGCGGTTGACCGCAGCGGCGGAGACCACGAAATCCGCCGTTTCCTTGATGACGGTACGGCGATAATGAACTTCAACGCCGACGAACCGGGTAGCGACCTCACCGGCTTGACGGTTTTTCCACACGACTCCAAACTCTGGATCATGGTAACCACGGAGAATAATTCGAAGTTCTGGTTCTACGAGTTCGATGAGCCACACAATGAGCTGGACTTCATCGCCGAGATCAACACCCCAAGCTGCAGCACCTCGCTGGGTCTCGCCTATGCGCCGAGTCGGGATAGCTTCTTCTGGAGTTATACCTACAGCTCAAGCTACTACATCACCGAGCTGGATATAGACATAAGCCAATCCAACATCGAAGAAACCACCTGGGGGCAGCTTAAGGCGATGTAAACTCTGTGCGATTGCTCTATCGTAGGGGCGAAGCTTGTCTTCGCCCTTTCAAGTACGATTAAGGGGCGGACACCAATCCCTGTGGATTAGGTCCGCCCCTACAACGTCAAAACCTTCCGGGAACAACAATCATTGCGAGTTTTTGTAGGGACGCAGCATGCTGCGCCCTTTGTAAATCTGCCCCTTACACTCACTCCCCGGAGAGGGGAGGGAGGTTGTTAGCGGTCTTTATCGGTCAGGGCTTCCAGACCGGGGAGCTTCTCGCCCTCGACGAACTCCAGTGCCGCCCCACCGCCGGTAGAGATGAAGCTGTAGAGGCGATAGTTCAGCCCCGCCTGTGAGATTGCCGCTGCGGAGTCTCCGCCGCCAATAACCGAATAGCCGCCTCGTTCCTTGACCTTGGCGACCTCTTCGGCGATAAAGCGGGTTCCCGCCGCGTGGCGCGGATCCTCGAAGAAGCCCAGGGGGCCGTTCCAGAAGACGGTCTTCGCCTTTGCTATTTCCGCCGCAAAGAGTTTCTTCGTCTTCTCGCCAATGTCAATGGACTCATACCCGTCGGGGATCCGATCCACCAGCTTCGACTCGTACTGCGGACCGATGTCCTCGACCACGTAGTTATCCACGGCGAGGACGATCTTGTCCGGATATTTCTTTAAAAACGACCGTGCCGTGGCGAGGTAATGATGTTCAAAGATGCTCTTGCCGATGGGTCGCCCCATCGCCGCCATGAAGGTGTAGGAGAGTCCGCCGCCGATGAGCAGCTTATCCACCTGCTCCAGGAAGGCACTAATTACGCCGAGTTTGGTGGAAACCTTCGCTCCGCCGAGGATACCCACATAAGGACGCTCGACATCGCCAAGCAGCCGCGCGAGGAACTCCTCTTCCTTCTTTACCTGATAGCCGTAGGCGGAGGTTATCCAACCGGGGACGCTACAGACGCTTGCCTGACAGCGGTGGGAGACAGGGAAGGCATCGTTGATATAGAGGTCTGCCAGGGCGGCAAGTTCCCTGGCAAAGGCGGGGTCGTTCTTCTTCTCACGAGGGTCGAAACGCAGGTTCTCCAGCAGGATAATTTCTCCGGGCTTAATCGCCTTGATCGCTGCCAGAACATCATTGCCCATCACCGGGTCGCCGGGGACAAAGCGGATGTCGTGCTTCAATAGCTCGCCTAGACGTACTGCTACCCGACGCAGAGAGAGCTTCTCGACTACTTTACCCTTGGGACGACCGCGGTGAGAACAGAGAATCAACGCCGCACCCTGGTCAAGGGAGTATTTGAGTGTTGGCAGAGCCGCCCAAACGCGACCATCTCCGGTTACGTTACCTTCGCTATCTCCGGGGACATTGAGGTCGAGGCGGACGAGAACCTTCTTGCCCCGCAGATCCAGATCTTCGATAAACAGCTTGTTCAAAACCGCCTCCTGTGCATGATCAAATAAACTCTGCGTCTGAATAAGCGTAACAGCCCCTCACCCCGACCCTCTCCCCAAGGGAGAGAGGGAGAAGAGGGGGAGCTAATCTTACAGTGAAAATCCTGCGTCGGCACCGATGCTGAAGTAGGTGTTCGCCTTGCCAGAGGTGTCAATCGTGCCGATTCCTACGGCGAGGCCGAAGCGGATTCCTCCGGCATGGAAACCGGTACCCACCGTGTAGAGCGGCAACTGTTCTTTATCAGCCAGGTTGAGCTTGACTCCTCCTGCCATCCAGAAGCCGCCGCCGGGCAGGGTGAGCCGCAGTCCGGCAGAGAAATCCTGCTGCGGCGAGAACAGCCCTGGCTGCTCGTTGAGGTCAACATCAAAGGCGAGCATCAGGATGTCGGGAACCACCTCGCTGGCAATCCCAATCCGCCAGAGGGGCTGGAGTCTCTGTGGCGCGCCGGGAACCTCTTCGCTCCAGGCGATGGGAGCTGGGGTGACATCGCGAGCCAGCAGACCAATCCGAGCGTAAGGGGTAAAGCCAGCCAGCAGACCGATGTCTGCGCTGGCGGCTCCACCGATTACCGGCTCCGTTGCCAGAGGGTTGAGGACCCAGGCGGGACCGGTGTGGTACGGCTCTTCATCATCGAAGCTGTAGCTGTGTCCATAGTATTGAGTTACCAGATACTTGACGTTAACCCCGGCGGAGACAAAGAACTCATTCCGCCGCCCCCGTCGCCAGAGGAAGTCAGCATAGGTTACCACGAACTCCTGGCGGGCGTATTCAGAGAGCCGAATCTCCGAGCGGTTGTCTCCCAGACCAACGCCGTTGCCTGCGTTGTCTCCCAGAAAGCCGTCGGGGTCGGGATAGCTGGGCCAGAGAGCCATCAGCTGCTGCTGATTCAGGTAGCCGTCGGTATAGAACTGATGCACCAGGGCGGCATCACCAAGGAGATAATCGGGAATCAGTCGTCCGGGGTTGGCATCGCCAACGAAGAGTCCGTCGCCCTGACCTCCGCCGAGCCAGCTTATCGCCATCGGACCGAGCATAACCCCGACACCGTAACTGAGGTAGCCCGTTGTCCCGCTGGGGTCGTTCTCCTGCTTTGCCAGGTAAGCCGCCGTCTTGTCCAGCGAGGCGTAGAGGTCGTTCAGGTTTCCGAAGGCGTTGTCGTTTATCTCATCCCGCAAAGTTACAAAGCGGTCAATCGCCTCGGTCATCCGGTCTTCGCTGCTCATCACAAAGGACGGCACGCAGGCAAAATAATCCCCGGCAACGGTCATTCCCGCCGGGTTGTAATAGATGCTCGCCTCGTCATCGGAAACAGCGGTGTAGGCTCCGCCCATCGCCGCCGCCCGCGCTCCGTAAAAGGGTAACGCCGACACCTGACCGCCCAGCAGTCCGCTCAATAGCAGCAAGCTCAGTAATGGCAAACAAAGCTTTCCTGTCCGCATAATGCCTCCTCAAAGGAGAAAGGAAAGACCTACTTGCGATCATTCTCTCACTATTTGCTGTTAATTGCAACTGTCAGGTGGGGCGTATGTCAATGCGCCCCTGCGGGTGGATTGACGATTGTAGGGGCGAACCTGTGTGTTCGCCCTCTGTCAATCTCACCTAGACTTTCATAACCAACGACAACACAACGATGCCAGCTCCCAGGATGACCCCGACCAGCCCCCAGACACGGCGACGCTTGCCAACCTCTTCCGCTGCTTCGCCGCTGACCTCGATCTTCTTGAAGTTGCTCCAGCGGGGGCCGATCTTCGTTGCCTTCTTGTACCGCCCGTTCCAGGCACCGATCAGGTACCAGAGCGCGCCGTTGGCGGTCAGGGAAAGCCCAATCATGAGAAGGTCCTGATTCATATTGTCTGCCTGGAGGGGAAGAACGACTAGCGATACTTGTAATATGCCGCGCAGGCTCCCTCGCTGGAAACCATGCAGGCTCCCACCGGGTTCTCCGGCGTACAGGTCTTGCCAAACAGCCCGCACTCCGGCGGGTGAATCAAACCGCAGAGTACCTCGCCACAGCGGCAGCCCTTCGGCTCGGCAGGTTTTTCCACCTCTACCGGGAAGGCGGCGAGAGCGTCGAAGTGGGAATACTCCTCACGGAGCTTCAAGCCGCTGAGCGGAATCACGCCCAGCCCCCGCCACTCGGCATCGGCTGGCTCAAAGAACCTCGCCACCAGCTGCTGCGCCCGGGGGTTGCCCTCTTCGGTAACAGCACGGGGATAGCGATTGGCAACCCTCGGTTTGCCGGAGTTCACCTGATCTACCAACTCCAGAATGCCCTCCAGCAGATCCACCGCCTCGAAGCCGGTTACGGCACAGACCAGGGAATGCTCCTCGACCAGGAAGCGGTACATTGCCAGCCCGGTGATCACGCTGACATGTCCGGGCAGCAGAAAGCCGTGGAGTCCCAGCTCGCCACCGGTCAGCCCAGCCATCGCCGCTGGCATAGTCTTGTGCGCTCCCAGCAGGGCGAAGTTCTTCAGCCCCTCTCGCTCGGCAGCATCGAGCAAACCCGCCACCGTTGGCGTGGTGGTCTCAAAGCCAACCCCAAGGAAGATGAAGAGCTTCTCCGGCTCTGCCTTTGCCAGGGGGATAAGCTCCAGCGGTGAGTAGAGAACCCGGATGTCGGCTCCCTTCGCCCGCTCGTGGATCAGGCTGCTGGTCGAGCCGGGAACCCGCACCAGATCGCCGAAGGTGCAGATTACGGTGTTCGGTCGGCGAGCGTAGGCGACAGCGGCATCCACGTAACCGATTGGCGTGACGCAGACAGGGCAACCCGGTCCGGAGAGCAACTCCAGATTCTTCGGCAGCAGATGGCGCAGCCCGGCGCGGGCAACCGCCATCGTGTGGGTGCCGCAGACCTCCATGAAGCGGTAGCTCTGCCCCGGCTTGACCTCGGCGGCGACCCGCTTTGCCAGCCCCTCGACCAGCTCCCGGTTGCGGTATTCGTCAAGATGCTTCACGATTGCTCCTTCTTCGCTGCGGAGCTCTCCTCGGCTTCGAGCATCTCGCCGTGAAAGTCCGCCAGCTCCTGGAGCAGCTCCAGATTCTTCTTCGCCTCGTCCTCATTGATGACGTTGATGGCAAAGCCGGCGTGGACGATGAGATACTGTCCCAGCTTCGGTTTGGGGTCTATCAGGGTCAGGCTGACCCGCTGCTCGGTCTCGCCAAGCTCGCAGAGTGCCTGGTCGTCTTCGATCTTTAGAATCTTCATCGGTACGGAAAGACACACGGTAATCTCCTAATGGTGTCAAATGTGGTCAGACTTCAACTTTTCAGAACCAATCAACCTAAAGCGACCAACGGGAGCGGTTAAACGCGGGAGCTGGGGTAGTCTGTCCCAAATCGTTCTCGCGAAGCTCGGTGTGGCCGCAGCCACTTCATCGGTACGGAAAGACACATGCTAATCTCCTGGTGGCAATAAACAACAAGCGGTTAAAGATGACTCTTGGAGAGCAACGACATCTCTCATAGGAGTACGACGCGCCGTAACTCTACAAGTCCACAATCAACCATAACAGCGTCTAATCTACTATTTCTGTACCACACAATCTGCGTTGCCCTTGACGGGAACAGTGCGTTACATGGTAATATGGGGGGTATTTCTCGATTATGGGAAAAGTTGTTGGAATCAAACATGAAAAAACTGAAAAATGGTGAGTTCTACCTCAACGGATTCGTTGCCCTGCTCTACCATACCCCCGTCCGGGCGGATGGTAACATTGAGGGCTTGGTCTGGCTAGTTGTTTGCTTTTTTCCTGAAAGACATTGAGTACGGTATCTCCACATCCAACCTTAACAGTGAAACAATCCAGGAACGCTAGGCTAAGAAAACCCTTCAACAGGAGTTAGCAATGACAATTGAAATCCGTCCGGTACGTGGCAAAAAAGAGCTGAAGACCTTCATCTACCTGCCCGAAAAGAAGTATTACAAGGACTGTCCCCAGTGGGTTCCG
>JAIOSI010000303.1 GCA_021107695.1 bacterium | reverse complement strand
TTGTGAGCCGCAAAACCCTGCCGATCCCTATACTCCGCCCGATGAAATACTCGTTTATCTGGCGGACAAGATGAACAATCTGGTCATCTGTTACGACTACGACGGCGAACATCAGGTCAGAACCCCCGATGTCGTTCGACCGACGGATATCGATATTCGCGAGGGAATTGACCACCTCTGGGTTGCTGATTATTCCAATGATCGAGTCCTGAAGCTGAACTTTGGTTTAAACTCCCTTGCCTGGAGCGCGGCTGGAGTGGTTAACGACCCCTACACCGTTACCACAACCACCGATGGTGGTTGTTGGGTGGCAGATCGGGTTAACCTGGGCTTCGTCCGCTTTGATTCCGATGCCAAAGAAGTCGCTCGTGTTACCTGCTCCGATCTTGCCCGTCATGTTGCCTGGGACAGCGTTAACGAACTCTGCTGGGCAGCCGATGAGAACGGTAACCTCTTTGCTTTCCCCGACAGCCTTACTGGAGATTACGACGCGACCGCCGCCACTGTTACCGTAACTGGACTGGGTACTCCCCGTGGACTGGTCGTGGATAGTGATAACGGGCGAGTTTGGTACAGCAGTAAGGATGCCGACCGGGTAATTTGCTTCGATACTGGCGGTACTCAGCTGTTTGTCGTGGAAGACCTCGACGATCCACGTGGACTGGCGATTGACGAGAACGGCGACTGCTGGGTTGCTCTCTATGCGGACAGAGCCGCCGTACTCCTCGACGGCGACGATGGAGCAGAGAAGGAACGCTTCGACAACCTGAACGGTCCCGTTGATGTCGCTGCCAATCCCGGTGGCGGTGTCTGGGTAGTGGATGAAAGTGCGGGACTGCTCCTGCGCCTTCGTAACGGCGTTGAGGAGCTGCGCCTGGAGGGCTTTACCCAGCCCTCAGCGGTGGCTCTTTACAACCCTAAATAACCAGGTGGATTATGCGTCCTCTTCTGTTACTCACTCTGCTAGCTGTTTTAGCTTCTGGTCTCATCGGTTGCGATGAGCTTACCAAGAGCAGCCTTAAGCTGTCCGAGGTTAACGACTGGGCGTACTGGCTTCAGGAAATTGACCTTACGGAGTTGGGGGTTTCTGCTTTTGACCTCGTGGTGATTGACTATTCCTCCAATGGTGGAGCCTCCGGCGAATGGACAGGTGCTGAGATAGAGGTGCTGCGCAATCGTGGCGGGGAGCAGCCGAAGTTTGCCATCGCCTATCTCTCCATCGGTGAGGCGGAGGAGTACCGCTACTACTGGCAAGATGGCTGGACACCGGGAAGTCCGGACTGGCTGGGCGAAGAAAACCCCAACTGGCCGGGCAACTATCTGGTCAAATACTGGAAAGACGACTGGCAGACAATCATTTACGACTATCTCGACCGGATTCTGGCGCAGGGGTTTGACGGAGTTTATCTGGACAAGGTGGACTCATGCTGGGATCATGAGAACGATTATCCCGACGCGCCCCGCTGGATGGTTGACTTTGTCCGCGAGATTTCCGAATATGGCAGTGGTAAGCGGAACGGGTTTATCACCATCGTGCAGAACGCCGCGCCCCTTGCCGCCGACTTCCCAGAGCATCCGGGGAACGTTGAGGGAATTGGGCAGGAGGCTCCTTACTTCTTCGCTACCGACATCCCCCGCTCGGAGAATCCTACCGATGAGTATCAGGGGCGTATTGATCTGGAAGAAGACCTGGACCGCTTCCGCGCCGCCGGTGGAATCGTCCTTACGGTGGATTACTGCGACGAACAGGCGAACATCGACTACGCCTACCAACGCTCCTCTGGCAGGGGCTATATCCCCTACTGTACCGTGGTTGATCTAAACGAGCTGCGGATTAACGGCGGACATCAGCCGGATTGAGTTCAATGAATATTATTGACATCAGTCGTCCGCTATCAAAGGTACCGCCCTGGCCGGGCGATACGATCTATCATCGCGCGCTAACCAACACCTATTCCGCAGAAGGCTACGAAACCGCCAGCCTCTCCATGAGCAGCCACGCGGGTACTCATCTGGACCTTCCCTCTCACCTGATAGCGAATGGCAAGCGACTCGGTCAGTATACCCTCTCCACCTTTGTTGGTCCGGCACTGGTGATTGACTGCGGTGAGGGAGCGGAGGATAAAACCGCTCTCCTGCGCGAAGCGGATATTCGCCCCGGTGAACGTGTTTTACTGAAGACGAACAACTCCACTCGGTCGCCGGAGTTTATCTTCCCTGAGTATACTTATCTATCCGGTGAGGCAGCACAAGTACTGGTGAACAAGCAGGTTACCCTGGTCGGTGTGGATGGTCCCAGTCTGGATCACCCTGACGAGACAATCGCCCACCGCACTCTGCTTGAAGCGGGGATTCCGGCAATTGAGTGGCTTGACCTGAGCCGCGCGGAGGCAGGACGCTACACCCTCGTTTGTCTGCCGTTGCACATTCCCGAAGCAGAAGGTGTTCCCTGCCGGGCGATTTTGCTTCCCCTGTAACTCATTCACAGTAAAGGTCATAGATGCCCCGACCGTCATACTTATCCAAACTTGCCGCCCTTGCCAAACTCACCCGACCGAACAACGTCGGGTTGATTATCGTCGCCGTCATAGCAGGAGCCGCCCTGGGGTTACCGCCGCTAGCCTGCCCCACGGCGGGACTGAAGCAGATATTCCTGCCGCTGCTCTCCTCCGCTCTGGCACTCTCTCTGGTGGCGATTGGCGGCTACTCGATCAACGATCTCCTCGACCGCGAGAGCGATAAAATCAGCCACCCCAAGCGTCCGCTGGTCAACGGATCTTTCAGCCACCCTGCTATGGTGGCGATAATCGTTACGATTGTCAGCTGGCTCGGCGCACTGGCTCTGGGCTGGTTCGTCGCCGGGGGCGAGTTCTGGATTATCGTCGGCTGCCTGGTGCTTTCCTTCGTTTACGCTCTCTGGCTCAAGCGGGCTGGCATCTTTGGCAATCTCACCGTGGCACTGATGACCTCGCTGGCACTGGCGTACGGAGCCACGGTGATCCACACTCTGCAAACGATCCTGCCTCTGATTATCCTCGCTTTCCTGACCAATCTGGCACGGGAGCTTTACAAAGATGTGGAGGATGCCGAGGGCGACCAGAAGCTGAACTCCCGCTCCCTTCCCCTGACCATCGGCGAGAAGCCGACCCGAATCATCGGCAGCGGCATTGCCTTTACGGTGGTTCCGGTACTGCTCTACTTCTACCTTTCCGGGATGCTCTTC
>JAIOSI010000115.1 GCA_021107695.1 bacterium | reverse complement strand
GTAATCAGCGGCTCGTTCGGGGTCAGCTTCCTTTTGTACGGGCGCGCCCGACGGACAGGCCAGGACTGCTTGAGGAATAGGTCTTTCTCTGTTCCGTCGGGGAGCTTGACCCTGCCGATCGGCTCGGTAACGGTGAAGCTGCCGACCTCGAGGGCGGTGAGCTTGCCACCGAAGCCCGGCGGTACCATCACCTTGTGGTCAATCAGCGTGGTTTCGGGTACCGTGCCGAGGATCGTGCCATCGACAACCTCTTCGCCAATGTGGACGAGGGGTTTGAAGTCCCACTTCTTTTCGTGGTCCAGACCGTTGGCGCGGACACCACGGGTCATGAAGGCTCCGGTCTTGCTCTCGATCACCGCCAGGGGACGCTGGATACCGTCGTAGATGTTGCCCATCAGCCCGGGACCAAGCTCTACGGAGAGAGGCACGCCGGTGGTGTAAACCGGCTCGCCGGGGCCGATGCCCCCTGTCTCTTCGTAAACCTGAATGCTGGCACGGTCGCCACGCAGCTCGATAACCTCGCCAACGAGTCTCAACTCTGAGACCAGGACAACGTCGTACATCTTTACGCCGGACATGCCCTCGGCAACGACCAGGGGACCAGCGACCTTAACAATAGTTCCCGTATGCTCCATGTAGTATCTCTCCAAAACGGCGGTCAATCGGGTTTACGAACCATACCCAAAACGGGGGCAGATATTTATTCAACAATAAGGGCAGACAAACTTCTTGCGAGATAACCGCCACCCGGTCGGCAACTCTGCGGGCGGTTAGTGCTTAACTCCCGATCAGGTCTTTAACGATTTCGATGACCTTGTCGGGATGGCGGGTAGAGAAGGCGAGCAGCGAGTATTCGGGATCGTCGAGCTCCAGGGCAACCCGTGAATTAACAACGGTGCTGAACGCCTGAATCCACTTGCCGTCAACCTTGCGTCCCTTGACTCCCCAGCCGCCGTACTCCATGCCACCTTTGGTGTCGCGGTGAACAGCGGTTACCGCCGACCACGGTCGCTTCAGTTTGAAGACGCACATCCCGACACAGAAGCCCTCGTCGGTGAGGATGACCCGGACATGGCTCAGGCAGAGACCAACGAGGAAGCAGAGACCAGCCATGCTAAAAAAGAGCCAGCTGAGGTTTTCGCCATCGCCCAGAGGAATGAAGGCGAAGATCACCAGCCCTGCTACCACCACGAGAAAGACAAGGTTGGACACCAGGGAAAAAACCCGCTCTTGGTAAACCGGTTTTGCCGCCATCACTCCTCCTTCTCATTGGTCAGGCGAGGAAGCTCTACTCTTCTTCGATCTTCGCGTCGGGACCGAGGGTCTTCACCAGCTCGATGCCGTGGAGACAATCGGACTTCGCTTTGTAGCCCTCGCCACCGGTGGCAACGACCTGACCATTATTGGCACGCATCCGCCAGTAGAACTCGCCGTTTTTGCCCTTGAAAACCTGAAACTTAGCCATGATGGTCTCCTTGTGGATGGTGGTGATTTGTGTGCTGGTAGATGAGCTTCGCTCATCTCGCGGCGGGCATTTTTGCCGATGGGGCAATACCCGCCCTACATTGGCACATCAATTTTTAGCCGAGTTACAAATGCGCCAAACCTAACGGCAGCCTCAGGCTGCTCACATTTCTATTGTTGTGCCGAGGGCGCGCTCGACCATCCGGCGGATGCGGTCGAAGGCTTTGCCGCTGGAGCCGCTGAGGGTCGGGATCAACGTGATGACCGGCAGTGCCTGGTCTTCGAAATCACGGAGGGTCTCGGCGAGGTGATCGCCCCAGGATTCGGTGAGGAAAATTGCCACGGCACCGTCACGGGCTGCCTTGCGGACCGCCTTCTCGGCATCGCCCAGTCCGCCAACGCCGACCACGGTTACGCCGATGGCGCGAAAACCGAGGAGTTGATCCTCCTCGCCGATGAAGTAGATTTGGTCAAGTGTTGCCAAGTGTTTTCCTCTTCTCGTCTCTCGGACAAGGGGCGACCGCCCCTTGCGCATTTGCAACGCATCTCAGTTCCGGCAAGGGGTTGAAACCCATTGTCTTAAAGTCAAACTCCGCAATTAGCGCGATTCCAGCCCCACCAGAAACACTGACTACCCTAAAGGTATCAATATGTTTCCCAGAGTCGGGTGGCGATCTGGCTGGCAGAGAGTCCGTTGAGCTTGCAGATGAGCAGGTAGCGCACCAGGGCGAACTCGTTCTCTTTTGCCAGGTAGTAGGCAATTACCGGCTCGGAGCCGAAGGCGGCGTTCCGTGCCTGGCGCAGGAAGCGCAGCTTTAGTGAGGCTCCGGTGGCGGAGAACCGAGAGAGACCGTCGGGACTGCCGTCGAAGGCGGAGGCTGCCGCTGGAGCGAAACCAGTTCGGCTGATGTAGTCGATAACGGCGGCGTGGTCGTCGGCTTTGGCAAGGCGAATCAGGCGGTTCGGCTCCAGATTGCCACCGTCGATAAAGACGCTATCGGCGAGTTCTTCGGGATTCGGTGAGGCAAGACAGCGAGCCAGAGCCTCGACATTGATCAGGTCGGCCTCCAGCGTCAGGTAGCGGTGGAGGAACTCCAGCCCGATCTCGCTGGCGAGCTGCTGCCGATGGGCAAAGCCAGCCCGGTCAACGGCTTGCTGGAGGAGGAAAGAGTCGCGGTGCTGTTCCCAGTCTTCGATCAGGCGGCGTGCCAGCCCGGCGAGTTCGTCGGGGAGGTCGTCCGGTTCGCCGGTCTCTATCAAACCGCGAAAGCGACCGGGGTCGGTCAGCCCACCGTTGACGAGGGGCGCTGTTCGCCCACTAAGGTGGGTAACCAGAGCAGCCTTGAGGTTGGCGTAGTCGGCTCCGCTGAGGAGAAAGCGAGTCAGCGCGCCGGTGGGGATGCTCTCGGAAAGGAAACGGCGCAGAGCCTCGTGCTGACCGTCGAGCATCAGCTCCAGCCCCTCGCGGCTCTTGCCAAAGGACTCGTAACCAGCCTCGCGGAGTGCCTCAACGGCGGCGGGCAGGTTGGTCGCCTCGGCGGCCTCGCTTAGCTGACG
>JAIOSI010000159.1 GCA_021107695.1 bacterium | reverse complement strand
TCAATTCAGCAAAATTGCATAAACCTATTGACGCACTGACAAAGATAACTTAAAGTGCTGGAGTGGGAGAATGAGTCTCTCATAACGTCTGAAAGGTGTTAAAATGAATCGGTTCAAAACTCTCTCGCTGTTGATCAGCGCAACACTTCTCCTGGGAGCTGTTGGCTGCGGCAACGAAGAGACTGTGGCTGATGCCGAATGGACAGGACAGACCTACAAGCTGGCCGTTAATCCGTTCATGGAGAAGGACCTGCTGCTGAAAGAATGGCAGCCGATTGCGGACTATCTCTCTGAAGCTACCGGAGCGACCTTTGAGATAGTTATCGCCGAGGACTTCAAAGCTCACCTAGCTCTCGTTAACAACGGGGAAGTGGACTTTGCCGCACAAAACCCTCTGGTAACCTCAAAGATGCTGGATAACACCACAGTCATCCTGAAGTATCTATCAAAAATAGATACTGGTGCAACCACCGAAAAGATAGGCGGCACCTTTATTTCGCGGAGAGAATCAGAGGACAAACCAGCGATTGTTCCAACTATCTGGAATATTCCAGGACACACTATTGCTGTTATTTCACTCCAGGGCCACCTTAGTCATAAAATGCGCCTGAAGGAAGAGGGAATTGACACCTCTGAGGTTGAGTATCTTATCAAAGGTAGCCTCGAAGAAGTTATTCGAGCCGTTTATGACGGAGAAGCTGAGGTCGGTTACATTCGCGTGGGTAGTTGGGGTTGTATTGACGATGAACTGGAGTACCCCGGTTTGATCGCTGATATTGGCAAAGGGGTCTGGGTACCAAGCTCTGCTATTGTAGCCCAAAACAACCTCACGGATGGCCTGGTAGAAGCGGTACAGGAAGCCCTGTTGAAACTTGACAAAGGGTCCGAGGTACTTGCTGCCTGCTCCAAGGTAGAGATGTTTGTCGCAGCTGACAACTCCGAGTACGCACCATTTAAGGACTTCGAGTAGCACTACCCCGTTTTTTCTAAACCAAGAAGCGACTCTGTTGGGTCGCTTTCTATGTTCAGGGTAAACACGCCCTCTACAGGCATCAAGGCAGGGGGTCGACGAGGTGTCCCTTCTGCTCTCGGTAGTAGAGGTAGCGGTTCACCGGCTCCCAGGCTCCGCAGTCCGGGTACTCCGCCAGCCCGTTCAGCCACGCCGCCCAGCGGTAGTCGTAATAGACGATTGGGTAGTAGCCGTCGGGAATCCGCGAATGGCAGCGCAGCATCCGCCCGAAGGCGAGCATCGTCCCCTTGACCGGACCGTGGGTGGCAATCGCCCGATAGCCGTACTCGCCGCAGGTGGGCGTATAGCGGCAGCGCGGACCGTCCTGAGCGGAGAGCCAGTTCTTATAGAGGAAGAAGATCGGGCTGAAGCCGTCGGCGAAGAAGCTCACCGTGCCAGCATGGTTGGTTACCACATCGGCAAGGGACGGTTCAACCGTACCGGGAAGCTCGGCAAAGCCGCCCTCCGGCGGGCGATACACCCCCTCGGCGGGAGCGATGCTCCAGAGAGCCAGCAGTAACAGAGCTGTAGCGAGTCGATTCACCGATTCATTCTACCTCAACCCGCGCCGTTGATAAAGAGCCAGAGAATGGTCGAAGAAGGCAAGTCGTCTCTAGCATTGAGCGAGCGGTCTATCTTATAATCGTTTGGATTGTCTGGTTTTCTGATGAGTGTCTCTTTCTCTTGCGCGTTTTTCATCCTCCCGTGAGGTTCGCATGTTTAACAAGATTCTGATCGCCAACCGGGGCGAGGTCGCCCTCCGTGTCATGAAAGCCGCCCGTGAGCTGGGCATCCGCACCGTCGCCGTTTACTCCGAAGCCGACCGGGGAGCCGCCCATACCATCGCCGCCGACGAGGCCGTTTGCATCGGTCCGCCACCGCCGAATAAAAGCTATCTCTCCATCCCTCGGATTATCGCCACGGCGGAGATTACCGATGCCGACGCCATCCATCCCGGCTACGGCTTCCTCGCGGAGAACGCTCACTTTGCCGAAATCTGCGAGGCGTGCAAGGTCTCCTTTATCGGTCCTTCGCCCCGGACAATTACCCTGATGGGCAACAAAGCCACCGCCCGCCAGACCATGATGTCCGCCAATGTCCCGGTCATCCCCGGCTCTAAGGGCATTATCGACACCCCGGACGAGGCCGCTCCCATCGCCGAGGAGATCGGCTACCCGGTCATCGTCAAGGCGGTCTCCGGTGGTGGCGGACGGGGAATGCGGGTTGCTAATACCCCGGCGGATCTGAGCAACGCCTTTGCCACGGCGCAGGCAGAGGCAGAGAACGCCTTCGGCGACGGCAGCCTCTATCTGGAGAAGTTCATCGTCAACCCTCGCCATATCGAGATCCAGATCATGGGCGACCGCCACGGCAACGTCGTTCATCTGGGTGAGCGCGACTGCTCCATCCAGCGTCGTCATCAGAAGCTGCTGGAGGAATCACCCTCCCCGGCGGTGAACGATGCCCTCCGGGCAAAGATGGGTGCGGCCGCCGTCAAGGCAGCCCACGCCGCCAAATACTACTCCGCCGGAACGGTGGAGTTCCTCCTCGATGCCAGCGGACACTTCTACTTCATGGAGATGAACACCCGGATTCAGGTGGAGCATCCGGTTACCGCGATGCTCACCGACACCGACCTGGTGCGGGAGATGATTCTTGTTGCCGACGGCAAGAAGCTCTCCTGGACTCAGGACGACATCACCTTCGACGGACACTGCATCGAGTGCCGGATCAACGCCGAGAACCCCTACAAGAACTTCGGTCCCTCACCGGGGCGGATAGACAAGTTCTCTCCGCCAGAGGGAGAGGGTATCCGGGTGGACTCCTACGCCTCCGACGGCGCGATGGTCAGCCCGTACTACGACAGCCTCGTGGCAAAGCTGATTGTGAAGGGTAAAGATCGCCTCGATGCCATCGAGCGGACGAAGGTCACCCTGGACAACTTCATCATCGAGGGCATCCACACGACGATCCCCTTCCACCGGGCGTTGATGGACCACCCCCGCTTCGTCTCCGGCAACTTCAACACCGCCTTCATGGAAGAAGAAAAGGTGCTGTAACCTGCAAGGGATTGAAACCCCTTGTCTCAACATCTTGCTCAGATAATCCCCAGACAAGGGGCTTTAGCCCCTTGCGAAATTGGCGTGTGCTACAAACTCTCTGGAGAACCAATGCCCCTGTTCCGGCTTTCAGGCGATGATCTGACCCGCATCAAGCCCCGCTACTTCGCCAAGGAGCGGGAGTTGCAGCGACTCTTCGAGGGCAACCTGGAGGAGCTGATGGGTATCCGCTTCGTCGCCAGTGAGTTCAGCACCGGAGAGAAGCACGGCGGGCGGATTGACACCCTGGGGCTTGATGAGAACGACTGCCCGGTCATCATCGAGTACAAGCTGTCGTCCAAGGACAACGTCATCAATCAGGGTCTCTACTACCTTGACTGGCTGCTCGACCACAAGGGCGACTTTGGGATGGCGGTGCAGCAACGGCTCGGTGCGGGGGTGAAGGTCTCCTGGGACTACTCCCGGCTGATTCTCATCGCTCAGGGCTTTAACAAGTACGACCGCTACGCTGTAGAGCAGATCGGGCGGGCGATTGAGCTGAAGAGCTATCGCCTCTACGGAGACAGCAACCTCTATCTGGAGGATGTTTATTCTTCACCATTGCCGAAGACAGCAGTAGCGGTTCAGGCAACAAGCGAAAGAGTAGAGCAGAGCGATAAGGCTCCAGGATCACAAAGAACACATGTAGTGTTGATACTATCTACTGAAGATCATTTAGAGGGGAAGCCTGAAGAGGTTAAGCGGTTATTTAACGATATACAGGAATATATCCTCGGACTTGCAGACAATGTTACTGAGGTGGCTTACAAGTCCTTTATCCGCTACACTGCTACACGGAACTTCTGTAGCATTAGAGTACAGTCGGGTCGTCTAAAGATATCATTGGAGATACCTTACGCAGAACTTGGTGAAGCAGAAAGAGCAATCGCAAGGGATATGACTGAAGTTAAACACGGTGGATCTGGGAATTGTGAGCTTATCGTCAATCCCACCGACGACCTTGAACCTGTATTTACCGCTATCAAGCAATCTTACGACTACTTCCAATAACCAAGAATCTCTGACCTATGAATCTTGACGTAGCTCTTAGCTTAGCCGAGCTGGCGAAGCTTAACCTCGCTGGTCGCTCTGCCGTGGTGATCGACGTCCTGCGGGCGACGACCACCATCACCGCCGCCCTGGTTAGCGGTGCTGCGGCGGTGATTCCCTGCGCCCGGCTGAAAGGCTGCCGGGCAATGCGGATGATCGAGCCGAACCTGCTCCTCGGCGGAGAACGGGGTGGTCGGCGACCTGCTGACTTCAACCTCGGCAACTCACCGCGAGAGTACACCGCCGAGCGGATTGCGGGTAGACGCATCGCCTTCTCCACCACCAACGGCACCCGCGCTCTGGCGGGCTGCCACGATGCCAAAACGGTCTGGCTTGCCGCCTTCACCAACCGCGCCGCCGTGGCTGAAATCCTTCTTAGAAACAAGCGGGACACAATCCTCGTCTGCGCTGGCAAGCTGCGCCTCTCCAATCTGGAGGACACCGCCTGTGCCGGAGCGATTGTTGACAGCCTCCTCGCAGCCGATGTAACCCTTACCGACCGCGCCCGCGTCGCCTGGTCGGTCTATGACCAGCACCGGGGCGATATCACGGCAATGCTCAGGGAGTCCGACCACGGCAGAACGCTGGTTGACCTCGGTCTGGGCGCGGACATTGACCTCTGCGCGAACCTCGACAGTTGCCCCACGGTGGGACGCTATCTCGACGGCGAGATAGCCACGATTAACAAAATAGTTTAACAACCCTTAC
>JAIOSI010000111.1 GCA_021107695.1 bacterium | reverse complement strand
GCTCTTTCCGCGCAGGAAACGCTCCAGCGGTGTAGTGATCGCAGCAATTCCCGCCGCAGCGGCGAAGGGGAGCTGGAACGAAATCTGCCCCAGCTGGAGGGGACTGATCGCCAGCAGAATCAGTCCGGCTCCGACAACGGAGCTTCCCAGATTTGCTGATCTGCCGAGGAATCGTCCCCCGAGGTAAAGCACCGCCATCAGGCTGGCCCGCACCGTCGGTGGGCGCGCTCCGGTCAGCAGCGTAAAGAGCAGCACCGCGATCAGGGCAATCAGATAGCGTCCCCGTCGCTTGATTGGCAGCAGCCCGGTCAACAGAAAGACGACATAGCCGATGATGCCGACATGGAGTCCGCTGACCACCAGAAGATGCACCACCCCGGTCAGGCGGAAGGTCTCCCAGTTCTCGTCGGGCAGGGCATCACGCTCACCGAGGAGCAACGCTCGTGCCAGGGGTCGCGCCGCTGGTTGCAATCCCCGCTCAATCCGGGCGGAGAGCCACTCCCGCACCCGTAGAAAGAGGGTCAACACGCCGGGGGAGCGTCCGGTTACCTCTACCTCTTCAGCAACATTTGCCCAGCCTGCCACACCACGGGAGGTCAGGTAGTCGCCGTAGTCGAACAACAGCGGGTTGGCAGCCGCCCTCGGCGCGCTCAGGTAAAACTCTCCACTGAGCAGATCCCCCGGACGGATTCGCCCACCCTCGTCGTCGTACACCCCCAGACTCAACCGAGTACCGAGCAGATCGTTCAGCGAGTCTGGGGCCTCGATAATCTCCACAATCGTCCGCTGGCGATGAGAATCCCTCTTGACCTCATCGGCAACCCGCAGGGTCAGGGGAATCGCCCCGCTCAGGGTGTCAATCCGCGCCCGCTCCCGCTCAAGCTGCCCTCGTGCCGTGCCGTAGAGTCCGGCTCCCGCCGCCAGAGCCACCAGCAGAGCGGCAACCAGGGCCAGCTTCCGTCGGCTGAAACCTCCCCAGACCAGCAGTCCTATCCCCACCAACAGCGGTGGCAACGCCCAGAGCGGCGAAATCCGCAGCCAGTGAACCCCCAACGCCCCCACCACAAAAAGAACCGCCACCCACACCAGAGGTGAAGACGGCGGACTACGCAGCAACGCTACGTCATAGTCAGGCTGTTGGTTGCTTTTGGTAAACACTTATTCCCGCATTTTATAGCACCGTGAACCTGCTAGGGTACGGCATGCCGTACCCCTACGGCTGCATTCAGGATTACTTCTTGCCTTTCTTCCGCGCTGCTTTCTTCTTTGCGTCAATTGTCTTCTGCTTCGCCGCCCGCTCGTGGATGGTTGCCAGCTCTGCTTTGGGGTCGAGGAGCTGCCCTTTCTTCTTTACGTAGAGCCAACGCCAGACCAGAATCGCGATTCCCGCCAGGACGATGACGATGGAGATAATCTGATTTTTACTCAGAAGTCCCCAGAAGGCGTGCATGTCGTCTTCTCTGAAGCGGAACTCCTCAATAAAGAGTCGCCAGAGACCGAAGAGGGTTACCATCAGTCCGAAGGTGAAACCGTGGAAGCGTTTCCACTTGCGTTCCACCAGAATCAGCAAACCGAAGAAGGCAAAGCCAGCGATGGACTCCATCAGCTGGGTCGGATAGACCGGAGTGCCAGCGTGGATGTGCGTCCGCAGAGAGAAGTAAACAGGGGCGTTGTTCGGATAGACCACGCCGAGCCAGGAGTCGGTCGGCTTGCCGTAACAGCAGCCGTTGAGGAAGCAGCCGATGCGGGTGAAGCCCAGCCCCAGCATCACGCTGGGCGAGAGGATGTCGGTTAGCTCCCAGAGCGGCAGCTTCTTGATTTTCAGGTAGATGATGGAGCCGACGAGGGCGAAGACGAAGCCGCCGAAGAGCATCAGCCCGCCGTCCCAGATTCGCAGCAGTTGGAGGAACGGCTCACCGGTGATGGCATAGGAGCTGTAGTGGAAGAAGAAGTGGAACAGCCGCGCACCGATAATCGAGGTAACCAGAATCACCAGAGAGAGGTCGAAGACGTGCTTTGGCTCGATTCCCCGGCGGTCGGCGCGCCACGAGGCAGCCAGCATTCCAGCCAGAAAGGAGATCGCCAGCATGAGACCGTAGGCTCGGAGGGTCAGCTCGCCACAGGAAAATAGATCGGGAAACATCAGGCTCCTTAAACTCACTATGGACAAGTTATCAGTAGCAAGGTATCTTTAAGACGGTCAATCGTACCCGCCGCTGCCAATCAAGTCAACCTGCTTTGAAGTGATGTCATCTATGAACTCATATCAGGATAAAAATCTCGGCATTACCGCTACCGTGCCGACGGAGGTCGCCCTGGCGGCGGGACGGCGGCTGGTTGATCTCAACAACGCCCTTGTAAAGGGAACGGCTC
Source organism: bacterium (assembly GCA_021107695.1). GTDB lineage: Bacteria > RBG-13-66-14 > RBG-13-66-14 > RBG-13-66-14 > RBG-13-66-14 > JAIOSI01. The sequence continues at coordinate 672 of JAIOSI010000111.1, read as the reverse complement.
CCGGAGAAGCCGTTCGTGAGGCGGAGCTGCGGGGCTTTCCCCGGAACTCCTGCGCCTGGATCAAGGGTATCTACACCACCATAGAGCGGCTGGGACTCCGGGAGCTGGTCGGGGTGATTCAGGGTGATTGCAGCAACACCGAGGCTCTGCTGGAGTTGCTTCGCGATGACGGTCTGCGGGCGGTTCCCTTCGCCTATCCGGCATCCCGTAAGCCCGATGAGATGAAAGCCGCCCTGACTGCCTTTGCCGAGAGCCTCGGTACGAGCCTGAGTTTGGCAGAACGCTGGCGTAAGCGGCTGGAGCCGATTCGGCAGGATTTGAATCGCCTCGACGAGCTGGTGGTCGAGGGCAAACGGCGGGATGCGGCTTACTTCTCCCTGGCACTCTCTGCCAGCGACTACGGCGGCGATGTTGACGACTACGCCCGGCGACTCTCGCATGAGCTAACGCAGGGTGAGGTTCCCGACAAGCAGCCGATTCGCCTGGCTTATCTCGGTGTGCCACCAGCGTTTACCAACCTGCTGGAGCAGCTGAACGCCCTCGGTGCCAGCCTGGTCTATGCGGAGATTCCCCACCAGTTCACCATGCCCTTTGGCTCGAAGAACCTGACCGAGCAGTACCTGCGCTATAGCTATCCCTACGGCATGGCGTTTCGGGTGCGGGAGATCGAGC
>JAIOSI010000057.1 GCA_021107695.1 bacterium | reverse complement strand
GTGCGGACGTGTCCGACGTGGAGGTGTCCGGTGGGGCTGGGGGCGAAACGAACACGAAGCTGACTCATCTTATCTCCGGTATTTTAGCTATGGCAAGGTGGCAAAGAAGAGGGCGGAGTCTAAGTTCCCGCGCCCGTTAAGTCAAGACTCGCCACGGGGGGAGTAGTCAATGTCGTGGTGGTTTGTTATGCTCGCCAAAACGCTCAAGAGGAGACTAATCTAAATGTCCGCTAAAAGATATAAAGAGAAACTAACCCTTCTACGACTGATGATGGTTCTCAGCAGTTTTTCACCCTTATTTATTCTTTGGGCAATCAGGGGAAGTGGTATCTTTTTAAATGGAAATAATATCATACCAGACATTTGGTTCATTTCAATTTGTTCGTTTATGGTAATTATCCCTAATATCTTTCTCTGGTTACGGATTCGAATCGCCAAGAAAAATGACAGCCGTGATATCAGGGTGGGAAGGGCCAATGATAGCAGCGACCACACTCTCATCTATCTTTTCACTATGCTTCTACCTCTATTCTCTGGCGATCTAGATAACATTCGCAACATAGTTTCGATTGGTGTGGCTTTTCTATTCATCACTATTCTTTTCTTCCGTCTAAAGCTTTATTATGTTAATATCTTTTTCATTCTACTTGGCTATCGGGTTTTTACTGTATACTCGCCGGACGATAAGAATCCGAACACAGGAAGGGAAAGCCATATTCTCATTACTCATCGTGTAAACTTAAACTCGGGTGAAAGCATTCACGCTTATCGTATCAGTGATACCACGTATCTGGAGATAAACAATGAAAAATCTTAACTTGGAGTTTGACACTAACAACGTGATACATACCGAGTTTGGTGTTGGTCAAGATCAAGATGAAGACAACGAAGAAGTATTCGTTGTGGTTCCTGTTGACGAAGAAGTGCAGAATGCACTTCAAGAGATGGTAGAAGCAACATGGAAAAAGATGCAAAAAGCCGCAGAGAATTCTACATCAGAGGAATACGAGCCATCACAGAGATATGCTAGTGAAGAATATGTTTATCTGGCTATGGTGGACCAGAAAGTAGATTTGATTCGAGAATTACACGAAGCGAATAATATTCCAGACGACCATAGTGTACTGGATAACCCCAATAACATATTTAGTTATTTTGCACGTATGTCTGACAACGAAGGTCAACGATTAACTGCGTTGAGGCGTGCTACTCAGTTCAAAGGTGTGTTGAAGAATCAGCTCCTCTCTTGGATAGATGATACTCTAAGGGTAATTACAGAGGATACCTTTAAACTAGATCACGATTTTGACTTGCTTATTGATGACGAATTTGTTCATATCCTGAGACCAAGTGGTTTTGAGTCGATAGGGAAGCTAAAACAGGTGATTTTAGACGCTGTTCCAGAAAATATTCAGAAGATTTCAAATGACATGAGCTTTGTGGAATGGGGGGCAATTCAGCAATATGCGAAGGAGCATACAAGGGCTGCTAGGTATTTATCAGCAATAGCTACTTTTAGGCGTTCAGCTAACGTAGATAAAGACAAGCTATTATTTCACTGTAGCGAGATGAATGTTGAAGTTGTTGAGAGTGATGGCAAAGTTGTTGTCAATGAAAAGTATATCATGGATTTTATTAAAATTATTGATAGGCGACTGTTTAGTATTGATATATCCACTGGAGGTTCCGAGGGTTTTGATGCTCCCAATCGTCAAAAACGATGACACCTGCAGATACATGTCATCAAATTCGTATGAAAGTAATCTGCGATAACTATGCGAACCCTCTACACAGCTTCACAGATTGCTGATCGAGTGGCGGAGCTTGCCGCCCGGATTGAGGCAGACCACAATGGCAGGCCGCTGCTGGTTCTAGGCGTGCTGAAGGGTAGCCTCATCTTCCTCGCCGACCTGGTGCGGCAGCTACGGCTCCCGCTACGCTACGAGCTAATCGCCCTCTCCAGCTATCGAAAGAAGACCGCCCCCGGCGAGCTGCTGGTCTATGGCGAGCTACCGGAGCCAGAGCCAGGGGAAGAGGTGCTGATCGTCGAGGACATCGTGGACACCGGCGGGACGATGGCGCGGCTGACCGAGCTGCTGGAGCGGCACTACGGGCAGTCGGCAAAAATCTGCGCCCTGCTGGACAAACGTACCCGGCGGAATCATCACACCGTGGTTGATTACGCTGGCTTCCGACTGGATGACGATGACTTTGTGGTGGGCTACGGGCTGGACTACGACGGACACTACCGCAACCTGCCGTATATCGGCGTGCTGGAAGAGGGAGAGTTGTAGGTTCCGGTGGAAGACAGGGCGTATGCAATACGCCCCTGCGTGTTGGAACACCCCGTCGCCCCAGAACGTACCCTCTACGGCCGATATTGACTCAAACGCGGCTGGCTGGTAAACTTGCCGCGCTTTTGCATATAGACTATAAGGTGCGATGACTAAGGAGCCACCCTGAACAAGATAGTTAAAGGTCTGCTGCCCTGGATTTTCATCCTCGGTGCCGCCATCCTCCTCTTTACCATGCTGGGCGACGGCGACGGCGGGCGGGAGATTACCTACACCGCCTTCAGCAAGCAGCTGGAAGCCGGGCGCATCAAGACGGTTACCATCACCGAAACCGGCATGAACGGCGAGTTCACCGTGCCGGTGGACTTCGGCGATGGTTTGCCCTTCACGCAGTTCCAGGTGCAGATGACCGGAATCGACGCCGAATACGCCGACAAGCTGGTCGCCAAGGGGGTTGAGGTTCGCCGGGAAGAGGGCGAGGGGCTGCTGCTCACCCTGCTGATCTCCTTAGGTCCGGTGATTCTGATCGTGGTGCTGTTTGTCTTCATGATGCGCCGGATGCAGGGGCAGGGTAATCAGGCGATGAAGTTCGCCAAGAGCCGCGCCAAGCTGGTCAATCAGGACAAGAACAAGACCACCTTCGACGATGTGGCTGGCTGCGATGAAGCAAAAGAGGAACTCAGCGAGATTATCGACTTTCTGCGCAGCCCGAAGCGGTTCCAGAAGCTCGGCGGCAAGATCCCCAAGGGCGTGCTGCTGGTCGGCTCGCCGGGAACCGGCAAGACTCTGCTGGCAAGGGCAGTGGCTGGCGAAGCCAGCGTGCCATTCTTCTCCATTGCCGGCTCAGACTTTGTCGAGATGTTCGTCGGTGTCGGTGCGGCACGGGTGCGCGACCTCTTCAACACTGGAAAGCGCAACGCCCCCTGTATCCTCTTTATTGACGAGATTGATGCCGTCGGTCGCCAACGCGGAGCTGGGCTTGGTGGAGGTCACGACGAGCGCGAGCAGACCCTCAACCAGCTGCTTACCGAGATGGACGGCTTTGAGTCGGAAAGCACGATTATCCTGATGGCGGCGACCAACCGCCCCGATGTCCTCGATCCCGCTCTGCTCCGCCCCGGACGCTTCGACCGCCGGGTCGTGGTGGATATGCCGGACATCATCGGACGCTACGAGATTCTGAAAGTCCACGTGCAGGAGAAGCCCCTCGCCGACAATGTTGACCTGCAGAAAATCGCCCGTGGCACGCACTTCTTCTCTGGGGCCGACCTTGCCAATCTGGTTAACGAGGCGGCTATCCTGGCGGCTCGCTACGACCAGAGCGAGATCACCCATGAGATTTTCGAGGCTGCCCGCGATAAGGTGATGATGGGACCGGAGCGGCACTCTCGGAGGATGGACGAGGACTCGAAGGAGCAAATCGCCTATCACGAGGCCGGTCATGCCCTGGTAACCTCCCTGCTGCCAGACTACGACCCCGTCCACAAGGTTACGATCATTCCCCGTGGAATGGCTCTGGGGCTAACCATGCCGCTGCCAGAGAAGGAACGCTACACCTACGATAAGGATTATCTGGAGAAGCAGCTGCAGTCCCTCCTCGGTGGTCGTGCGGCGGAAGAGGTTGTCTTCGATAAACCAACCACCGGTGCCAGCAACGACATCGAGCGAGCATCCTCCATCGCCCGAAAGATGGTCTGTGAATGGGGCATGAGCGAGAAACTGGGACCGTTGAGCTTCGGTAAGAAAGGTGAGGAGATATTCCTCGGTCGGGAGATCAGTCAGCACCACGATTACTCCGAGGATACCGCCCGGCTGATCGATGCCGAGGTGCGAGCGATCATCGAAACTGCCCACCAGCGCGCCAAAAAGCTGCTGGTTGATAACCGCGACAAGCTGGATCGCCTCGCGAAGGTATTACTAGAGCGAGAGACCATCGACAATGATGAGATCGCGGCGATTATCAACGATTCAGAACTGCCCCCCGACGACCGCACCCTGCCCGACCTCCGCGAGCTTGCCATCAAGCGGCGTGAGGAACGGCGGAAGAATCGTCCGGTGAAAACTGATGCAGCAGTCTGGCCCGGTGATGAAGGTGAGAAGGCCGAGGATTTGCCCCTTGGAACAGCACCGAAGAGCGAGGATTAGCCTCCTCTCTTCGCTTATATTGACGAGGGGAGGCAATGCGCCTCCCCTTTGCCTTTGATGTGTCCCGCAACGTACGGAACACCAATGCGTTTCTATCCAAGAATCAATCGGATTGACTCCCCCGCTGATGCGGCGGCTTTGATGAAGCGAGCCGGGGTTTCTCCACGGGGTATCGAGCTGATGACCCCCAAGCTGGATTTTGTCGTCCTCCACCTAAGCCAGCTGCGCCATCCCGCTGCCACCATCCTCAAACAGGAGGCACTGGCAGTGGGAGCCGAGGCGGCGGTGCATCGGGGACTGGTCGTCCGGGAGGTTGACTATACCGATGTCATCCTCGGAGGCACGCTAACCCAACTTCGGCTGCTCATCCAAAAGCTCGGAGATCAGCAGTTCGGTCTTTCCACACTGGCAGCGGAGATTTCCACTGCTCTGGAACAACGCAATCAACAACCAACCTGGCGGATTCGTGGTCAGCGGTTGAATCTCTCCCGACCTCTCATCATGGGGATTATCAACCTCACCGACGACTCCTTTTCCGGCGATGGTCTCGCCAACAATGTAGAAAAAGCGGTGGCTCAGGGGAAAGCGATGCTGACCGCCGGAGCGGACATCCTCGACCTGGGAGCGGAAAGCTCCCGCCCCGGAGCGGCTCCCCTCACCGCCGAAGTCGAGCTGGCACGGCTCCTCCCTGTTGTCAGGCGGTTAACCACAGAAACTGACGCCGTTATCTCCGTTGACACCTACAAACCAGTAGTTGCGCGGGAGGTCCTCGCCGCCGAAGCGCAGATTATCAACGACATTACCGGACTGCGTGGCATGAACGGCTCCACTGGAATGGCTGAGGTCGCTGCCGAATACGATGCCGGAGTCGTCATCATGCACATGCGGGGCGAGCCGGGAACCATGCAATCCTCACCCAGTTACGACAACCTGGGTGCTGAGCTCCACCGCTTCTTTGCTGAGCAAATTGAAGCCGCCACCTCCGTCGGGCTGAACGAGGAAAACATCGTTCTCGACCCCGGTATTGGCTTCGGCAAGACTCTAACCCACAACCTGGCTCTGCTCAACCATTTGGAATGGTTCATAAGCCTCGGACGACCAATTCTCGTCGGTGCCAGCCGGAAGTCCTTCATCAAGCATCTAACCAACGCCTCCGTGGAAGATCGTCTGTCAGGAACCATCGCCGCCCATACTATCGCTCTGCTACGAGGGGCGCAGATTGTCCGTGTCCACGACGTAGCCGAAGCCAGGCAGATGAACACCGTAGCCGATGCTATCCGTTCGACTGGAATCTAGTTTGCCAAAATCAATCATCGTCACAATCGTCCTTCCCCTCCTCGGTGGCATCGCCATCCTGGTAATATTACTGTTGGGTATTATTGACGAGGAACTACCCGAAGAAGGCGAGCTACAGCCCCCCCAGGAACTACTCCTCACCCAGCGAAACCTCTTCATTCAGGGGATGCTCGCCCACCTGGCTGAGGGTGAACTCCATGCCTGGCAACTGGGCGGACTCTCCGCCCGACCGCTGGAGGCTCCCGCCAAACGCCGCCTAGCCACCCGCCGAATCTACGCCAGCGAACTCGAATGGCTGGAACAGTTAACCGCCGCGTTAAGCTCACAGGGCTACGATGCCGTGCTGGAGTCCTTCCTCAACACATGGCGGACCCACCTCGAAGGCGCGCTCGGCTGGCTCGATACTCAGGAAGACCTCGCCCAGCAGCCCGGCTACATCAAGTACCTGGAGCGACCCCTGCATAGCGAACGCCCGCACAACGTGGAGGTTGACCGCCTCCTGGCTCGGGGACGCTACGAGCAGTCGGTCATGCTGGGGCGAATGGTACTCGAACAACGCCGCCTCGCCTGGCGACGAGCCGAGGAGCTATCCCGTCAGGCTCTCGCCACCGTCCTCCAACCATAACAATTGCCAATCCATACCGATTCAACTATAATGCCCCCCTGTGCCGGGATGGCGGAACGGGTAGACGCAGCGGACTTAAAATCCGCCGGGGTAAAACCCATGCCGGTTCAAGTCCGGCTCCCGGCACCACCAGCTTGAAGCTGGACACACTTCGCGGCTACAAACTCGGACAGATAACGGTTATCCCCGCGTTTGGTGGCAGCTAGCAAAAACACACAAGGACGAAGACAAGCTTCGTCCCTACAAACCCTGACGATAATTATTGTTATTCCAAGGTGTTTTACGTAGGGGCGAACCTTGTGTTCGCC